>JAGLRY010000299.1 GCA_023135995.1 Candidatus Aminicenantota bacterium
TTTTATGAATAGTTCAGGTTAATTACTATCTCTAAATATAGATAAGTATTTTAAAGGGCAAAAAATACTTCTGCAAGTTAATAATTTATTCAATAGAGTTGGTGTGTTTGATGTTTCTGTATCATAAAGTCTAAAATAGACTAATCTATGTGTCTATTTAATAAGATCGAAGCTGGAAATAGTTTTTCTGGAGGTCTTTTTTCTGAGTGTTGATAACAATCAAAGAGAAGGTGTAATGAGAAAATTAAGTGTCTTTTTTTGGATAGTTTTGGTTACTGCAATACTGCCAACTTTTCTTCAATCGCAAGGAACTTTCAAAGGCTACATGTTGGGCGAATACTACTACGTGCCCAAACACCATGATGATGATATCCAAGGCCGTCACGGATTCTGGTTCCGAAGGATTTACTTCACATATGACAATGAACTAGCCGAAAATATGAAAATGCGTCTCAGGTTTGAATTGAATTCTCCTGGAGAGTATCTCGAATCTCGGTTACTGACTCCATACGTCAAAGATGCTTGGCTGAACTACAATCTCGGTGGGATCGGCCATGAACTCATTGCAGGGATCCAACCATCTCCGACTTTCAGTAATATCATGGATATTTGGGGATACAGAGCCTTAGAAAAACCTCCTTGTGATCTTCAGAGATTTGCTTCAACAAGGGATCTTGGAGTCGCTCTTCAAGGGAATCTTAACAGCGGAAAAACAATAACATACCATGTAATGTATGGGAATGGATCTGCAAATAAATCAGAAGTTAATAGAGGAAAAATCATTTATACACAATTCGGATTCAGGCCTGTTAAAGGGCTATATCTTGAACTCTATGCGGATTATGAAACCGGAGATGAAGATCAAAGGAATTATATGCTTCAGGGATTCGCTTCCTACACTGAAGATTGGGGAAGGATCGGAATCCAGTACGCATGTCTGCATCTTAAATCTGATGATGACAAAGAAACTTTAGATCTTTTTTCAGTTTTTTCTGTACTGAAAGTTTCGAAAAAAGTGGAATGTATAGTGCGGTATGACAAGATGTTCGACGCAAACCCTCAAGCAGATAATATTCCCTATATTCGCTTTTCTCCTGATGCTCCTTCAAATCTGATGATTGGAGCTCTCAGTTGGCAAGCGGCAAAAAATGTGTGGATTATTCCCAATATCAAATATGTTTTTTACAGCATTCCAGACGAAGGAGTAAAACCAAGTGATGACCTTTACTTGAACATGACACTCTGGTTCAAATTCTAAATTGAGATCTTTAAATTTTATGATTTTTACAGAAGGATGAACAAAAAGAATGATAAGAAAAAAGTCCTCTTCATCTGCACCCACAATTCCGCGCGTTCGCAAATGGCCGAAGGTTTGTTAAAGACCTTGTTTGGAGACTATTATGAAGTCCATAGCGCTGGCACGACTCCCTCGAGTATCAATCCTAATGCTATTCAAGTTATGGAGGAGATCGGTATAGATATTTCCTCTCACCGCTCTAAAAACGTGAGTGAATTCATGAATGTCCAATTCGATTATGTGATCACTGTCTGTGATCAGGCTAAGGAGTCTTGCCCCTTTTTCCCTGGAGGAATTATTATTCATAAAGGATTCAAGGATCCTGCTCAAGCAGATGGGAGACAGAAAGATATTTTGAGAGAATTCCGTAAATCTAGAGACGAGATAAAATCTTGGCTTGTTGAAGCGTTCAAACCCAAAAAGGATTGAGGCAGCGAAAAATTTTTTTCCTATTAATCTCTTTACACTTCTTGCGTTTCCAATTTTGCGTTTTACGCAAAAATAGATGTATATTATAATCTCGCGTTAAAATTGACTGAAGGAGCGATCGATGCCCGAACTCGATGTCGGCGGAAAGACATATGAACTGAATGAAGAGGGTTTCATGCAGAAACCAGACGAATGGAATGAAGAAGTCGCCTCGGCTCTCGCCAAAGCAGAGGAAGGCTTGGATGAACTAACCGAGGACCACTGGAAAGTCATCAACTACATCAGAGGTTATTATCTAGAGAAAAATTTAGCGCCCATGGTCCGAAAAGTTTGCAAGAACTCCGGGTTCTCCTTGAAGCACATCTTTGAGCTCTTTCCCTCTGGTCCTGCCAAGGGTGCGTGTAAACTTGCCGGTCTTCCCAAGCCTGATGGTTGTGTTTAAGTTATTCAGAACCATAAACAAGCCCTTATAGGTAACATCTCATGAGCGACTTCCTATATATTCTCCAGAATGAAGTTCAAATTATCGCTCTTTCTTTCCTCGGGATTGTGTATGTCATCAGAGTGATATGGCTTTTCCGGTTCCAATCTCAGAGAGAAAGGACTTATCCAGCGGGGAGTGAGAATTCGGGGATTCTGCTATCCATGATGACTATCGCCATGCCCTGGGCGATGGAATCCATCCGCAAAAAACCAGGGTTCTATGTGCAATTCGCCATCTTCCACCTCGGGGTGATTGCGGCCATTACTGCCACATTCATCATCCCGTATTGGCCCCAACTCTTTGAATCCAGGGGCTGCGTCGTCCTTTTTCAAATCTTAGTAGGAGCGGCTTTTTTTGTGGGAGTTATGAGGCTCTTTAGACGCATCACAAATCCTGCGGTCCGGCTCATCAGCACTGCGGATGATTATTTTTCGCTCGTTTTAATGACTGTTTATTTTGCTGTGGCAGTTTGGGCCATCCCAAACACCTACGAAAAGAACGAGTGGCCTCTGATCCTATTCTTTGCTTTAACAGCCTTTTTCCTCGTCTATGTCCCTTTCTCCAAGATCGGTCACTATCTCTACTATCCCTTTACCCGGTTTTTTATCGGAAGGACCATGGGACACAGGGGAGTGGGTCAAAGAATAATTAGAAAAACCGCAGGAGAGGGACGTTGAGCAAGCAGTCGGGACGAACAAAGATAGACATCGCAGATGTCCTCAATCTCCCCCTGGAGACCAAATCTCAAGAAGAAGCCAAAGAAAAGAAACTTTCATCGTTCACCGAAGGACGACTCAAAGTCTACGACTCGAACATAAATAATGTAGATATATTCCTAAAACTCCTCAGCGAAAGGGTCAACCGACAGCTTGCTTCCTCAATGGTGGGCTGTGTTCATTGCGGGATGTGTGCGGAATCCTGCCACTATGTTCTGGCACGACCGGATGATCCTACGATGACACCAGCCTACAAAGCGGACAAGATCCGAAGGATATTCAAGAGGCACATGGACTGGACAGGACGTATCTTTCCCTGGTGGGTGCATGCGGATATACCCAGGGATGATGAGGATCTGAACCGCCTGAAAAACATTGTTTTTGGCACATGCAGTGCCTGCCGACGTTGCACGATGAACTGCCCTATGGGTGTGGATACAGCGCTTTTGATCAGGCTTGCCAGAGGTATCCTCACAGAGCTAGGTATCGTGCCTGAAGGTGTTTTTAATGTGAGCCGCGACACCTGGGAAACGGGGAATCAGATGGCTGTCTCCGAAGAGGATTATTTGGAGACTCTGGATTGGATGAAAGAGGAGCTCCAGGAGGAGTTAGAAATCCCTGAAATTGATATTCCTGTGGACAAAAAATACTGTGATTTCATGTATACCATTAATCCCAGAGAGATTAAGTTCGATCCGAGGTCTATAGCGGATGCAGCTAAGATCTTCCATTTTGCCGGTGAGAGATGGACAATGCCGAGCTGGGGGTGGGACCAGACGAACTTCGGCCTATTCTCGGGAGATGACAGATTGGGAGGCTTTGTGGCCAAAAACCTCTACGAAGCCGCTGTAAATCTTCGTGCGAGACGTATTGTCATTTCCGAGTGTGGTCATGGCTACCGTTCCTCTCGCTGGGAAGGATACAACTGGGCAGAGTATGACCAAAACATTCCCTCCGAGTCGGTTGTTCTTACGCTGATGCGCTACATTCAAGAAGGACGTATCAAAGTCGACCCTTCGAAAAATCAAGAACCGGTCACCTTTCACGATTCCTGCAATGTTGCCCGTTCAGGAGACCTAGTGGATGAGCCCCGCTGGATACTCGAACGCACCTGTTCGGATTTTAGAGAGATGTCTCCCAATCGAAAAGAGAATTTTTGTTGTACGGGGGGGAGTGGTCTACTTTCGATGGCAGAGTACAAACCTTTGCGCATGGAAGTTGCTGAGCTCAAGGCCGAACAGCTCAAAGCCACAGGGGCAAAACTCGTGTGCACAATCTGCCACAACTGTGTCGATGGATTGACAGATGTGATCAAGCACTACGAGCTTGATATGAAGGTGGTCCAGATCATTGAACTCGTTGCTAATGCTCTTGTTATCGATCCTTAATCTGGATTATTCATAAAAAATGCCGATACTCATTATCATTTTCATAGCATCAGTATATTCTACTGTTTAAGCGGAATACCTAAACAGCTTCTCATCCTCAAACTTCACATCAGCTTCATGGGCCACCTCCTTGCTGCTGCAGCACCCAACCCGACCTCCCAATCAACTCGTGAATAATCCAGATTTAGCTTAATGGTTGGAAGAATAACAAACACCTATCACTAGAACTTTAAATATTTCCCTATTTAATTTATAGGAACACACTGGAAACAAGCGCATTTTTGTGTTAACCTGCAAAAAAATCAGGAGTGATAGAAGTGAAAGTTTATGAAAATGTTCTGGAATTGATCGGTCATACACCCTTGGTGAAGCTTAATAGAATGACAGAAGGAATAGAGGCGAAAATTCTAGCAAAACTGGAGTTTTACAATCCTACAGGAAGTGTGAAGGACCGCATAGGCCTTGCCATGATCGAGGATGCAGAGAAGCGGGGGATCATAAAAAAAGGTGACAGCATCGTCGAACCAACGAGCGGGAACACCGGAACGAGCCTGGCATTGGTCTGTGCATTGAAGGGATACCGAATGATCGCTGTCATGCCAGAGCAGATGAGTCAAGAGCGAAAAGACATGATAAGGGCGTTTGGAGCGGAGATCGTTCTTGTCCCCAGTCAAGGCGAAGCTGAACCGGGAACGTTCAACGTGGAAGATCTCGAAGCCACGTTGGCGGAATCCGAGGAATTGGCATCTCTTCCTCATCATTACATGCCTAACCAGTTTGCAAATCCCAGCAACACTCTCGTGCATCAAGAAACCACAGCCGAAGAGATCTGGGAAGATACCGGTGGTCAATTGGATGCTTTTGTTGCTGGGGTGGGAACCTCAGGAACGGCTATGGGAGTGAGCATGGGTTTGAAAGAAAAAAATCCAAACATAAAAATATACGTCATAGAACCCGCCAGCTCAGCAGTCCTTTCTGGAGAAGATCCCGGGTACCATAGGATCCAGGGGATAGGAGAGGGTTTTATCCCCAACCTTTTCTGCCACGAAAATTGTGATGGAGTTATCAAAGTATCAGATGTAGAAGCCAAAGCGACAGCATGCCGACTCTCTCGATTAGAAGGAATCTTTTCAGGATATTCAGCCGGCGCGAATGTTTTCGCCAGTTTAAAGCTTGGCCAAAAGCTTGGAAAAGGAAAGACAATCGTTACAGTTATCCCGGATACAGGGATGAAATATTTGAGTACAGAGCTTTTTCGCAGAACGCCGGAAATTTGTACAATACATTGTTGCACATTAGAAAATCCAGAAGCACGGCAAGAGTGTTTAAGACAACAGGGCGCTTCGCGATGTTGTGTACTTGAGCCCTGTTAAATCTGAATTATTCATAAAATCTGCTGCCAAATTTATACATTAAAAGCATTCCATATTTTATGACTTCCGCATCTCCGCGATCTCTTTCATGGCATTAATAGCAGTCTGGATGTGTTCGTCTGTGTTGAAAGGCCCGATGCCGAACCTCACTCCTCCATGGATCTTTGCAGTCCTCAATTGTTCATGCACAAGGGGTGCACAATGCAAACCCGTCCGGCAAGCAATATTGTGATCTACATCGAGGATAGTCCCTGTATTCAAAGCTTCAAATCCATCGATATTGTATAAAAGGACACTGATGTGGTCTGTCAGATCATCCTGACAGTAGAGTGTGACGCCATCCACATCTCTTAAACCATCCCGGAGTTTTTTTGTCAGCTTCATTTCATGCGCATGGAGTTTTTCCATCCCTTGTTCTAAGATCCATTTTATACCAGCTTGGAGTCCTGAAATACCGAGAGTATTCGGAGTGCCGTATTCCAGACGGTAAGGATACTCATAGAGATGCGTGCGGACAGCGGACCGGACACCTGTTCCGCCAGCACGAGTGTGCCGGATCTCAATTCCCTCTCGCACATACAAACCGCCAATACCCGTTGGTCCCAAGAGGGACTTATGTCCTGTGAACGCAATAACATCCAGGTTGAGATCTTCCATGTCGACAGGGATTTTACCCACTGACTGGGAGGCATCGATAGCAAATGGAATTCCTCTTTCGCGACAGAGCCTTCCGATCTCCTTGACCGGCTGGATAGTACCGATGACATTCGAGGCATGATTCACGATGACTAATCTCGTATTATTCTTGAACTTCTTCTTGAAATCATCGGGATCAACGAAACCTTTTTCGTCAAATGGGATATGATCAACCTCCACGCCACTAAATTTTTCGAGATGGTAGAGGGGCCTTAACACAGAATTGTGCTCGACGGTTGTGGAAATGGCGTGATCTCCTTTCTGGAGCATCCCAAAAATTATGATATTCAGTGCATCTGTCGAGTTATAAGAAAAGCAGAGCCTGTTGGGATCTGTCCCATTAAAAAAGCTTGTCAGCATTTGTCGTGTTTCCTCTACAACTTCACCCGCTTCCATGCATAGGTCATATCCCGAACGGCCAGGATTCACTCCGAATTTGCGGTAAAATTGGTCCATAAAAGTATAGACTTCTTCAGGTTTAGGGTAGGACGTGGCCCCGTTATCCAGATAAATAAATTCGCTCATTCAGAATCTCCAAATTCTATCAGAATGTGATTGTTTTCAGTGAGTTAAATTAGGGGTAAACTTTATATTAAAACCCCAGTTGAAAGCAAACATTTTTTAGAAAAAATTGACAGGACTTCTCCATATGGACTAAAATTGGTGATTCTAATGGAGTTTTGAATGGCACATCTGAGATCACGAATCATTTTCACAATCCTGCTGGTTCCTGTTATGTTTCTAGCCGTTTCCTGCAGTAACCAAACCTACGACCTTGTCATTAAAAACGGTTTGATTGTTGATGGGACTGGGGAGCTGGCATACAAAGGCGATATCGCCATCAAGGGAAACAGAATAGCAAAAATTGGCTCGTTTAAAGAGAATCGAGCCCTCGAAACCATCGATGCGACCGGTTTGGTCGTGACGCCAGGGTTTATCGATGTTCACACTCACTGTGACCGTGGAATCAAGAGAGTGCCCACTGTGGATAATTATATCTTCCAAGGCGTCACAACTGTCATAGGCGGAAACTGTGGAGGCCACCGTTTTCCGCTGGATAAACTCTATGAAGATCTGGAACTCGAGGGGATATCCATCAATTTTGGAAGCCTCATCGGCCACAACACGATCCGCCGGGAGGTCATGGAATATAAGATGGAGGCGCCCACTGAAGAAGAGATGACACAGATGAAGGCCCTCATCGACCAGGGAATGAAAGCCGGAGGCCTTGGTTTTTCCACAGGACTCAGTTATCTGCCTGGTATTTATTCCAAAACAGAAGAGATCGTTGAATTGGCTTCCGTTATCTCACCTTACGACGGTATCTATGCCAGTCATATCAGAGACCAAGCCAAACACATCACCGAAGCCATAGAAGAGGCAATCGCAATCGGAGAGAAAAACAACCTGACTGTCCAGATCTCTCATATCAAACTTGCCGATGATGCCGTTTGGGGAGAGACGGAAAGGATCACAAATCCTGTTGAAGATGCGAGAGGCCGCGGAGTGAATGTTTTTCTC
This sequence comes from Candidatus Aminicenantota bacterium, assembly GCA_023135995.1. Lineage (GTDB taxonomy): Bacteria > Acidobacteriota > Aminicenantia > Aminicenantales > Aminicenantaceae > WTAW01. The sequence goes on from JAGLRY010000299.1 coordinate 7,905, forward strand.
GATCAATATCCTTACACCGCGACGAGCTCTGGCTTCACAAGCAGTTTTCCTTCCTGGGCGTTTGAGGGTGGAAGAGATCAGTTCCTGGAGAGAATCAAGGATCCGGAAATCTACGCAAAAATCAAAGATTACATCATCGAACGAAGGCTCACATCGACAAGAGGGATAAATAAGCTGGATACAATCTACATTGCGAACTCGAGAAATTATGGGGAATATGAAGGGAAAAACCTGCAGGAAATACTTTTAGTCCAGGGGAAAGACCCAACGATCGATAACGGAGTCGATCTGATCATTGAAATTGAAAAAAACGGTGGGGCAAGCTGCGTGTTTTTCCAGATGGATGAGAAAGACGTTGAGGATTTGATGAAGCTAACCTACAACATGCATGCTTCAGATGGTGGAGTTCAAGAAGTAGGGAGGGGAGTCCCTCACCCGCGAAACTATGGAACTTTTCCCAGGGTGATATCTTTTTATGTGCGTGAGAAGGGTGTCCTCTCTCTCGAAGAGGCAATCAGAAAGATGACTTCACTCCCAGCACAGGTCTTCAAGCTCAAAGACAGAGGATTACTCAAACAAGGGATGTATGCGGATATCTGTGTCTTCGATCTTGAAAATTTCAGAGACATGGCGACTTTTAAAGATCCCCATCAGTACAGCCAGGGTCTGTCAGCCGTTATTGTCAACGGCAAAATCGGAATCGAAGACTACGAACACACACACACAAAGAGTGGGATGATCCTATATGGTGCTGGCAAGGCACAAGGAGCACAAAGTGATCATTAAAAATAATGCTGATATTCCTGAGATTAACGTTCAAGAGGACCAAGTCACCAACGTAACACAACAAATCCTTATTGGCCCCAATGATGGATCTCTGAATATCATCATGCGGAAATTTCGTGTTCTTCCCGGAGGTCACACGCCCTATCATATCCATGCGCATGAACACGTGGTCAAAGTGGAAAAAGGAAAAGGGATTGTTGTGGATGCGGATGGCCATGAAAATCACGTCTGTTTAGGACAGAGTCTTCTGATCGAGGGAGGGGAGAAGCACCAGTTTAAAAATTCTTACGATGAGCCCTTTGAGTTTCTTTGCATTATTATAAATACCGAAAAAACACGTTGATCCCAGTTAAAACTCCATGAAGGCGAAAATAAACAAAGCGATCGAGTTCCTCCTCGCTAGAGGAAATCTGCCAATCCTCTACTGGATGAAAAAGGATATTCTGGAAGTTCCTGTAGACCGCGAACAGAAAAATCTGCGAAAATTTGCCGCGCGCATCAGGATTTTGAGCAGCCAGCGACCGAATGGAGACTGGGGGAAGCGTAAATATGATGGCCCTCCCCGTTGGGAAAAAACATATTACATCGTGGATACGCTTAAAAATGCCTTTCGTCTCTATGACTACGGCTGTGGGTATGAAGAAAAGGGAGTTCAAAAATTAGTTAAATTTTTGTATTCCACACAAACCCGAGAGGGGGACTTTCGCGGAGCCTATCTCAATGAATACGCACCGACCTTCCATGCACTTACGCTTCATGCCTTGTGCCTGTTCGGTTTGGACAACGATCAGCGAACACAGAAAGGCTTTCGATGGATCATGAGGCACAAACAGGATGATGGGGGTTGGGTCATCCCTTACAGAACAATCGACAAGAAGGTACTTAAAAGTCGGTACAACTTTGAAGCCCAGGCAAAACTGACTCCTGTGAAACCGGATCACACACAACCATCTTCTCATCTGGTGACTGGAATGGTCCTTCGGGCTCTTGCAGCATCCCCTGTTTGGAGAAAGAAGAAGGCAGCGAGGATAGCAGGGGAGTTCTTAACGAGCCGTTTTTTCAAACCCGACAAATACGAGGACAGGCGTCATGCCTATTATTGGAAAGAAATCACATATCCCTTTTGGGCGACTGACATTCTGAGCAGCCTGGATTCACTTTCACAGATAGGCTTTACACTCGAAGACCCAAACACCCGGAGAGCTGTGGAGTGGCTCATGAGAAAACAGAATCCTCAGGGCTACTGGGAAGCCCCTTCAAAAAAATCAAGTCTCGAAAATCACCTTTGGATCACTGTGGTTGTGCTTCGTGTCCTCAAACGGTTCGGCCTCATCGAACTCTGACACGCTCGTCAATGTGTGTGTGTCCCGGTAATAACTGGATTATTCACGAGT
>JAGLRY010000003.1 GCA_023135995.1 Candidatus Aminicenantota bacterium
CTCTTCAAAGAACTCCCTTTTTATGCGGAGTTTGTCCCCTTTGTTTCTTCTTCGGGAAAATTTGAACCATGGATTGGTGTTGCTCTTCCCACAAAAGAGTTATTCCTCGACAGATACACTGAGCTCGGGCCCAAGAAATTCAATCTGCATGTCTGGATCTACGATGAAGTCAGCGGAGAGAAAGGCTTTGGAGGACAGATCGACCTGCCGCTGAACATCGATACCAACTTCCTGAATTACGTTAAAAAAATCAATGCCCTAAGTTTCAACTTTAAGGGTCCGGAAATCGAATTCAAATCCAGGGTGTACAAATCTGTGTTTGCCCTTGTAGACCCCCTCACAAATGAGATCGGGACGTGGGAATCCTCTTTTTTTCTTCCTGATTTTGAAAAGAAAGAGGACGGAGCCATTGTCAACTGCGTTCTGGGGGACATAACCGGGGCCCTCCAGAAAGGCGCGACATCTTTCGAACTTTCTAGAAAAGATGTGAGCCTTACAATTCTTCGCTAGGAAACCATTCACATCTGTTCTGAGGTTAACGCCGATAACCCGATCTATGCGGTCTTCACAGTACTCCTAATATTTTGAGAATTCCAACAGAACAGCCCCCGAATCAAAAATAAAAAAATGTGGAACCTTTTCTGAGTTTCCTGCGTATATACTATGTCAATGAGTAATAAAATGTTACAGGAGGTCAAAATGAGACTCAGAGAAAAAATCGGAATCTTTTTACTGGCAGTGTTTATAAGCTTTGCGGCATTCAGCATAATCGCGGCACCCGCTGTCGACATCGTGAAAATCGGAAAATACGCCGGATACGAGATCATTTCAAACGTGTTGGCGCAAGCTAACTCTCCGCTCGTTCATTCCATCGTAAGCAAAGGATAAAAATCCGTGACCAAAGGAATGATGAGTCGAATCATCAAAACCAGGGATTGGCTGACCTACAACTTTCAGAGAGTCCTTCTCTCGATCTCAATGGGCAGATTAAGCCTGCAGGCTCAGCCAATCCCACCCTTTACCTCGCTTTACCCCCGCCGACGCGTTAAATCCCGCCTTTAGTTTTTCTCTTTCCCCTCTTTTCCAGTTTTTATTGTCTTTTGCACCCCAGCGCTCCTTAAATTTGGCTAAATTTTCGGATACACCTTTTATCCATAATCATCTCAATAATGAGTATTTTAAGTTATCGTGTGTGTTATATAGAAGTAAAAACTCAGTTCAGAATCTCCAGCAGCTCAGCCAAAACCATAGCAGTGGCGCCCCAGATTTTGTTCCCCTTAAACAGATAAAAAGGGACTCTTACGGGTATTCCTCTGATCGTCCATAACTCCTCGTGGACATTCTTCGGGTCGCGAAGATGCGCCACGGGCACTTCGATCACCTCCTCCACCTCCTCCGGCGAACGGGCGAAGGACGGCCGCTGGGGCAGCGCGGCAACGACCGGATGGATACAGGTGTTGCTCGGGGGAATGTACAGGGGCGTCAGAGTCCCTAACAGCCGGAGAGATTCGGGTTGGACCCCCAACTCCTCACAGGTCTCTCTCAGGGCCGTTTGGACGAGGTCCTCCCCGGGCTCCTGCCTCCCCCCTGGAAAGGAGATCTGGGATTGATGATATCGCATCCGCTCCGTTCGTTTTGTGAGGACGAGAAACAAGATGTCGTTCCAGGGATAAAGGAGAGTAAGGACTCCGGCTCTTGTGCACGAAACATCCACTTCGTCGTACTTAAGATGCCCGGGCCTGGGACGGGGAGCCATTTTCAGCTGTGCGTTCAAACCTGGTTTATCCCCTCTGAGCTTTTTCTCAAGCAAATGGAGGAGGGGATCGAGCCTGGTTGCGTTCAAAACGGCAGCTCCTCTGTTTCTCTGTATGTTCTTTGAGTTATGTTCATAGGCTCATCACAATAACGAGCACCTAAGGCTATCATTGGCTTTATATAGAATCAGAGGGGATGGATTGAGCGACATCGGAAATATCCCATCTCCTGAGCATTTAGTAATCATCAACCTGGATTATTCACGGACCGAGGCCAACCCACCCCACCCTAACAATAAGGTGGAGGAAGTGGCCCACGAAGTTTGGTTGGTTAGGTCGGGTCGGT
>JAGLRY010000030.1 GCA_023135995.1 Candidatus Aminicenantota bacterium
ATAAATAGAAAGGACATTGAAAACGTAATTGTCAACGTGATTTACAAGAAGAATAATGTAAAAATCAGATATTGCCTTTGTTGAACAGAGTATCGACATTTTTTATGAATAATTCAGGATAATTGTTGCTAACCTGGGTTTTTCATTCTAAAATAAATAGCGCGCAATGTATCCGGTTGAGGAGAGCAAACATGCCCAAAGAAACGCATAGTGCCATCGGCCATCATTATATTGTGGAGGCCTCGGGTTGCGATCCGAAGATCATCAGTGATGTATCACGCGTCCAGCAGATACTGGTCAAAGCTGCTGAGGTGGCGGGAGCAAAAGTTTGGGCTATTTCTTTCAACACGTTCCCCCCATCGGGTGTGAGTGGAGTGGTCGTTATTTCAGAATCACATATCTCCACCCATACATGGCCAGAATTAGGCTATGGGGCTCTCGATTTTTACACGTGCGGTGAACATGTCGATGCCGAGAAAGGGCTCTTTTACGCAGTTGAGGCATTTGGGGCCTCTTCCTCACACATCACAGAGATCACGCGAGGGATCGATGAGGGGGACAGAGATTATTTTCACAGTTTAGTGACATGGGAAGAGGACTTTGAGGATTAGAAATAGTCTTTCTTTTGGGGGAGCGGTGACTTACGCAGGTTCTTCTTTCGTAGCATAAACTTGTGCGGTGCCGTCCAAAAAATTGTTTTGAGTTGTAGTTGTTGGATAGAAGCGAACAAAAATTACAGATTCATGTAAATTTTATTTACATTTTTGCCGAAAGCCTGATGACCGAGAAGAGAAATATATGATGGGGACTCCAGCATAATATAGGATTTGATGTGGCACAAAAATTGCTTTGCCAGTACTCGAGGCCATGCGAGTTCCAGGAAAAAAATCAGGGAGTGATCACTCCTGGCTCCCAAAGATGTGTTCATCGATTCCTCCAGCACCCGGGGGTATTGTTTTTTATTCCACCAATTTTTGATATAATATTATTTTGATAAGAATAATAGAATATTTAGGGTCATGAAAAGAACTTTTCTTGCTCTCTGTCTTGTGCTTTTTCTCTGTATTCCCCTGTTACTCTCCTTCCAAGAGAATGAGCAGACTGTCGATGACTTCTTTTCAAACATCCAGCAGACTGTCGGCCAAAGAGATATCCAGGCCTATTTGAGTTCCTATGCAGAGCATCTGCGGGAGAGGGAGAATGACAACATTCTCTCGCTCTTCGACACGTTTGAGGTGGAAACTGTTTTATTTCACGTCACTCATTCCCAAAAGACCGGCGCTGATGCTTTTCAGATTCATGTGCAGGTTCTCTTCCAGAATTCCTATGCTGTGAAAATAGAGATATGGCGTTTGAATCTTGTCAAAAACCGAGGCCATTGGGTCATTCAAGAGAAGGCTGTGCTCGGGGAAGACAAGAATCTGTACAAAGTGAGCATCCCCTCGGAAAGAGTGGAGAGGGCCGATCGGGTTGAGATCGATCATGTGGATATCCGCATGCAATTCAAGGATGCGCTTCTCTTCTATGACAATATCCCTCTCAGAGAAACAGCTCTGCTCGTGATCGGTCAAGGTCAAGTTGAATTTTCTCCTTCTTCTCCGCGGGAGAGACATCAGTTGGAATTGATCTATAAAAAGGATACGCTCCAGGATGATCTTGAATATGCCTATGTGCGGTGTTCCGATGGATTTTTTAAAAGCAACATCAAGATCGTTAGGCAGGAAAATAAAAATCCTGCGGTCTCTAGAAAAGACCTTAACAAAGCCCACTCTTTATTCAGAAAATTCCATTCGCGCTCATTCACCATCGAGGACTCTCTGACGGGTGGATTACTTTCCTTCCTCCCCAAGGGAGAGGAGGCGGTTTTTGAATTCAAGGCAGAAAACAAGGGGAACTTTACATACATCTTCTCTCCTTTTGCCGAAGAGAAAGTGAATCTCTATCAGTGGGAAAAAAATCGGATCATCAACCTGTACTCACCCATTCGGGCTGAGGAAAAAAAGCGTTTGTTCATCTCCTTTTCCAAGCTTTTTGAGATCAGCGACTACCAGATCGACATCCATTTCAATCCCAAAAACTCATACATCTCCGGCAAAGCCAAGCTTACCGTGAAATCAAAAGTCGATTTTCTTGACGGCATAAAACTCAAACTTCACCCGAATCTCGAAGTTTTGCGTATCAATGACGGGAAAAAACACGAGCTGTTTTATACTCGAGACAAACTGCGTAAATTCCTGTATGTCTATTTTTATAACATGCCCAGAGATGAAAAGACTCTGACCCTCGAGATTTTTTACAGGGGCAAGCTTGTTCCTGAGAAACAAGCAGAGGATGTCATCTCCTCTTATCAATACCAGGATACGATCATACTCAACCAACCCAAGTACCAAACTCACCTGTATACGCGGTCTGCTTATTGGTATCCGGCACCGTCAGATGAGGCGTATTTCACGGCTCGCTTGAAGATCATCCTACCCCCTGGATTTACCTGTATTTCCAACGGCAAGCTGGTCGAAAGGTCCACTCTGGATAGCCTCGAAGATGTTGAGGATCTGGAAAAAATCGGGTCCTCGGTTTTTATTTTCGAGAGTGAGAATCCTCTCAAATATCTCTCATTCATCGTGGGAAAATTCAGAATAGTGGATGAAGTGTCCTCACCGCTTCCCTTCCAGTATTTCCGTGGGACTGAAATTCATGGTTTTCGGTGGGATCTGTTTGGCGAATCGATGAAGATCTTTGATTTTTACCAAAAGAGGTTCGGGGATTATCCATTCGAAAAATTCACCATCGTGCATAGATTCTGGCCTCAAGGAGGGGGACACAGTCCCGCCTCATTCATCGTTCTTAACGAAAGGCCCAGAGTTGTCGGCCAACGCCGCTTCCAGTCTAAAGGCAGCCCTGTGAATCTCAGCCGGTGGAAGGAGTATTTCATCGCCCACGAGGTCGCCCACCAGTGGTGGGGGCAAGGTTTGAGTTGGGGCTCCTACCACGATCAATGGCTCAGCGAGGGGCTGGCGCAGTTTGCCTCTGTCATCTATCTCAGAGAAAAATATGGCGAGGGAGTTTACAGCCAGATCATGAAGAAATTTTCTTCCTGGACAAGGAAGAAATCCAAATGGGGGGCCATCATGCTGGGCTCTCGTATCAGCTATAATGATTTTGAGGCGTATCAGGCTATTGTCTACAACAAGGCCGCCGTGGTGTTGAATATGCTCAAAGATATACTGGGAGAGGATGTGTTTTTTCATGCACTGAGGGAATTTTTCGACCGATACAAATACACTGCTCCACGTTCGAATGAATTCTTCAGCACATTCGAGGAGATTTCAGGAGAAGACTTGAGCGTGTTTTTTGATGGTTGGTTCGAGTCCTATCGACTTCCCGATGTCAAGGTCACACGTCTTGTGGAAAAAACCGATCAAGGCTACCTGCTGAAGTTGAATGTGGTTCAACTCAAAGGGACATTTGATTTTCCTCTCTGGATAGAGTGGAAAGAGGATGGCGATCGCGTCAGGAAAAATGTCCGGGTGAACAGTGCTGTTTCAGAATTTGTTTTCGAGCGAGAAAACAAGCCGGAAAAAATCAAAATAAATCCGGATGACTGGATTCCCGGCAAGTTCCATTGATCCGTTAAGCGATGTGATCGACATCAATATCGAGCCGTTTGATCATCTCATTCAGCGTAGTGGGTTTCACGCCGAGAAGGCTGGCTGCCTTTTTCTGAACACCTTTTGATTTCTTGAGCGAATTGATGATTGCCCGTCTTTGATATTCTTGGATCTGTCCTTTAAGGTTGAGGTCATCGCTTGAAGATGCAAATGTTGTTGTCTCTTCTTTATAGGATGGCAAAAGGAAGCTCGGCAGGTTTTCCCGGGTGATGATCTTGGATTTCGTCAGGACGACCGCTCTCTCTATGAGATTTTCCAGTTCTCTGATGTTTCCCGGCCAATCATAATTATCCAGGATCTCCACGACTTCGTCGCTGATTCCAAGGATGTCTCTGTTGTTTTCAGTGCTGTACATATCCAGGAAGTGTTTGGTGAGAAGAGGAATGTCTTCTTTGTGATGTCTGAGCGGGGGGAGCTCGATCTTGATGACGTTCAATCTATAGAAAAGATCCTCCCGGAATTTTTGGATTCTGATCAACTCTTCAAGGTCTGTGTTTGTGGCAGCTATGACTCGAGCGTCAACCCGTATGGTTTTTATCCCCCCCAATTTCATGAATTCTCTGTCCTGCATGACCCTGAGCAGCTTGGCTTGCGTGTCCAGATTCAAGGAGGATATCTCATCAAAAAAAATGGTCCCCTTGTGAGCCGCTTCAAAAAGTCCCTGTTTATCGTTGATGGCTCCTGTGAATGCACCCTTGACATGACCGAAGACGTGGCTTTCCAAAAGATCTGGAGGGAGGGATCCACTGTTGACGATGATAAAAGGAAAACCTGCCCGGTCGCTGTTGAGGTGTACAGCTCTTGCCACCAATTCCTTCCCTGTTCCGCTTTCTCCCTGTATCAGGATTGTGCTCCTCGTGGGAGCAGACGCTTTGATGATCTCGAAGATATTGTTCATCGGCTCGCTCTTGCCGATGATCTTCTCAAAACTAAACTTTCTCTTCAGCTCATCTTTCAGGCGCAGGTTTTCCTCCTGGAGCCTTCGGTGTGTTATGGCTCGTTCCACGGCCAGGAGTAATTCATCATGTTTGAAAGGTTTCTGGATGTAGTCATAGGCCCCCGTCTTCATGGCGGATATGGCTGACTCGATAGATGCATAGGCGGTAATGATGATCACAACGACGTTCGGGTCGATTTTTTTGAGCCTCTTTAATACCTCTATCCCATCCATCCCTGGCATGAGAAGGTCAAGAAGGATCAAGTCAACATTGAGGGAGGAGTGTTTCTCAAGGGCCTCCTCCCCGTTTGAGGAGATTTCAACAGCGTATCCCTCTGAGGTGAGAACATCTTGGAGAACCTCATAAATGATCGGCTCATCGTCGATTATGTGAATGATTCCTTTTTTCTCCATTGTCTTTTATCGAATACTCGATTCCTTTACTTTGGTTTTATCCAGATCCATCGGGATGTAAATGCTGAATGTCGAGCCCTTTCCTGGCTCGCTGTCCACTGTAATCCGTCCTTCATGCTCTTGGATTATCGCATAACTGATGGATAAGCCCAATCCTGTGCCCTTTCCGAGACCTTTTGTGGTGAAGAATGGATCGAAGATATGGGGCAGGTGTTGGGCTTCAATTCCGGTTCCCGTGTCCGCAATCTTTACGACAGCCAGATTATCAAGCGGTGAGAGTTCAAGGCTCAAACTCCCACCATTTGGCATCGCATCGATAGCGTTGAGGATGATGTTTAAAAAAACTTGTTGCAGTCTTTCTTCCTGAGCCCAGATCGGTTTGAGGGGTGAGAGGTTTATCTCCAAGGTAATGTTCAAGTTTTTCAGCTTATAGTCGATAAGGGATATGATGGACTGGAGACTCTCCTTCAGGTCTGTTTGGAAAAACGTCGACTCAGATGGGTTTTTGGCGAAATTTAAAAGGTTTTTGACGATTCGGGCCACTCTTTCTGTCTGGGTGTCTATTTTTTTAAGTATTTTTGTGTGAGGGGAGGAGAGTTTTTTCTGGAGGATTTGGACGTAGCTCGAGATCCCCGTCAGAGGGGTGTTGATTTCATGGGCTACGCCAGCAGAGAGGAGGCCTATTGAAGCGAGTTTTTCCGAGGTGAGGAGTTGTTGTTGGAGGGATATCTTTTCTGTGATGTCCTCAAAAACGATGATCGTTCCGTATGGATTCATTTCGTTATCGAGGAGAGGAGTCTTGACGATATCAAAGATCTTTTTTCCGCCGGATGGCATGTCCAGTGTGATTTCGCTCAACAGCCTGTAACCCTTATGCGTATCAGAGGGGAAAATGGCAGAATAGTTTTTCTCTCCGAGAACATCCATCAACCTCTCTTCCATCACGCTTTCTTTCTTCATGGAAAAGATGTCTTCAAGGACACGGTTCCATCCGATGATTTTTCCCTCTTCATCGAGAACAGCAACACCGACGGTGAGGCTTTCGATGATGTTTTGACTGTAGTCTTTGAGCCTTTCCAGCTCCAGAGCTCTAATGGTTGCCTGGTCATAGAGGTAGGCGTTTTCGAGAGCGAGGGCGACGGATGAAGAGATCGTTCGCAACAGTTCCCAGTCTTCAGCGTTGAGGAAGGAGCCGTCTGTCTTTGTCCCCATCCCCAGGCATCCGATCAGCTTGTCCTCCACTTTGAGTGGCATGAAGTGGAAAAGGCCGAATACAGAAAACTCCCTGAATTTCTTCTGAAGGTCTTTTCTGTCGGGAAATGAAAAGATCGATAGAAACTCCTGCTCCTTCAGATGCTCATAAAGCTCATCGTCGAACGAGATCTGGTTGAATATGGAGGAAGCATTCCCCCTCGATTTCAGGATGTAGAACGTATTCTCAGTGTCTAGAGGGAGAAGCAGCGCAATGTATTCCAGTGACAGGGCGTTCGCGATGAGCTCTAGGCTGGATTCAGACAGCCTCTGCAGGTTCCTTTCTCGACTGAGCTCCTGACTGATGGAAAGCAGGGTTTTGCGGTATTTGTAGCTCGTTTTGTAGATGATCCGGTCGAGGACGGATTGTATGAGGCTTTTTAAAGGGGAGAAGAGAGTTGCCCCGAGAATGATGGCTAGAATTCCGAGAATAAGAGCCCTCAGTCTGTTCTCTGGGAGGATATCGGTTTGAGAGCTGACAAAGAAGTACAGGATGGCAATAACCACATAGGAGAAGACGAGAGGGGCTGCCTTTTTGAGAACGAGTTCCAAGTTGACAAGCTTGTAATTGGAGATGGAATAGGCCAGAGCCAGAGGAATGAGCGCTTGAAAAACAACGGTGAGTTCAACAATTTTGCTGGGCACAAATCCGAGCAGGAAGGGAATGATGTAGAAGAGTGTAAACGGAATGATTGCGATTCCTATCCCATAAGAGATCCATTTGAGTTGTCTCTTGATGATGAGGTTTGAGACTTTGCGTGTGTCGAAGATCAGGAGAGTGAATGCAAGGATCGAGAAAAAAGCAAAATGAGCAAGTTCCAGTTTTTCGGTGGTTTGGTAGAAATCAAGGATGAATGTTTCGCTCAGTCCAAAGATATCGGAGGCGTAGATGAAGATCTTTGCCAGTAGGAGTGCGAGGGCAGGAAGGTAGAGAATGTAGATGGAGGAGAGCCTGCTTTTGAGATCCTTTTTTCGTTTCGGGAAAATGACAAAAAAGTGGAGAAGAAGAGGAGGAAATACGAGGAAGGCGATCTTGTCCAACCAGTAAAACAGGCTGTCCAAAACGTTCAGCTGCCCCGTCGGCGAAAAGGTGTAGAATGAATACAACACCAATGAGATCAAGAAAAAGAAGACATAGGGGAGAGAGAAAGGCTTTTTGGAGTTTAGAAAAACGATAAGACCCAAAACAATGGTAGTCAGGCCGATGAGGACCAAGAAAAAATAGATGAGATTGGTTCCTATTTTGCTGATGTAGTTCAAGGAAGGGAAAATCTGATCCCCTTCATGAATGATCTCATAGATCACCTTCCGATTGGAGCTTTCCGCGATCCAGAGGTTCTTGGACACATCGATCTTGGTGCGAACAGGGTTGTCGTTGATCTTGTAAAGGATGTCACCCTTTTGGATTCCCGCCAAATAGGCCGGACTGTCTATCTCGACTTGTATGGCTGTCAGGCCTTCAGGCCGCTCTTCCCAAATTACGCCGTCTGTCGGCTCGGTCCATGTGGCTTTCTTGTAGATGTTAATCCCCCCCAGCACCAACAGAGCCAGCGTGGGAAGGAGGACGAGTAAAACTTTTTTGTTCATGTCACCACATACGGATTCATCCCGGATCTTTCATTCTGGGAATATTTTGAGACTCTAGTGTATAGAGGGAATGGGTGTTCTATAAATTCCACTTTCAATCCAAAAAATTGAATCATCATGATAAAAAATATATGTCAGATCTAGTTCAAAATGTGTTTTTTCCCAGAACGAATGGCCCACTTGATACTGGGTTGCTCCAGAAACCTTTTCAGAGCAATGTTCTCTTTGAGCCCTAGGGGCTCCGTATTCCGAGATAAAAAAGTGCTCATGTAGTCGTATTTTGGCTTCTTGGAGGTTTGAGGGTCGATGTTCGGCTTTGCAGAGAAAAAAGACGATGCGCTGAATCCGACCTTTTTAAGTGTAAATAAGAGGATCACGGCAAACACGAACGATGCGATAACCCAGATTTTCTTTTTTTTCACCTGTTTTAAGATAAAGCTTTCTCTGGAGTTTGTCAATCCCGCGACTCCCTGGGGAACTTTTTCCAAATCCGTTATAGAAGAGGAATATAAAATTCAGAGATCAACAGAATATTTTGATTAGGCAACGAAGTATCCTTGTTTTTTGTTCTAAAAGTAAGCGTCAGCAGATTTTATGAATAACCAGATTTGAAGCTAGTTATTCACGAGTTGAGGTTGCCGAAGATGCAAGGCATGGAGGGCGAAGCTGTAGTTTACTACCGCGAGACCCGACATAACGAGGCAGATTCGGAGAGATCGGCTCGCCCGAAGGGTAAAAGATGCTGACAATAAAATTTAATTGTTCTTTAATTATAAATTTGTCAGCAAATTTTATGAATAACTAGCTCAACGAAAAGATGAGATATCCCAGCCAAAATTCACCTTGGATATCCTCTCTACAGGGGATTGACGCTTCAGGCGGAATTTGTGAATATGTAGAAGGGCGAAAGCTCTGGTTAAGGCCAAATTTGAGTGCTGTTTATAGGAGTTATAGGTCTTGTGGCCTGCTCCTGTTTCAGTTGACAATTATGGGTGGATTACCTACCATATTGATACTGAATTGACGGTGAGAGATTAGCTAAAATGCCACATTTTCTTTGTCGATTAGCTACAGATGATGGCCGGATTGTGTCCGAACCGTTCTTCAGCCCTTCGTTCAAAGAATGCCGAAAGCATTTTGAAGAAGAAGGGTATTGCGTGCTGTCGGTCAAGAGGGATTGGAAGAAAATGAAAGTCCCTGTTCTTTCGACAGAGAAGAAAATCAATGAGAAAGATTTTATCACATTCAACCAAGAGTTGATCGCCCTGATCCGGGCAGGATATCCTATCTTTAAAAGCATAAATATCCTGATCCAACGTGTGAGGAACGAAAAGCTCAAAGAGATATTGATGTTGGTGGAAAAGGAAATCCGAGGGGGCAAGGCACTTTCGGAGGCTTTTGCGCAACACGAGAATTTGTTCTCAACGGTTTATATCGCCTCGCTCATGGCCGGGGAGCGCAGCGGTAATCTTGCCGAGACGATCAGCCGCTATAATGTGTATGCACGGACGATCTCCCAGACCAAATCGAGGATAAAAACAGCCCTGACCTATCCGACGATACTGATCATATTTTCCTTTATCCTCCTGTTTGTTCTTTTAAATTTTATCCTGCCGAGGTTTTCCACGTTTTATGCAGATTATCAAGCCCAGATGCCGTCTATTACCCGGGCTTTGATATCTGTGTCTTTGGCTGTGCAGAGCAACATGGTGTTTATTATCGCCTTTGTGCTCGTACTCTTCCTGGCATATTTTCAAATGAAGAAGAATGAAAAATCGCTGGTCTTCCTGGACCGATTGAAGCTTAAAACTCCCTACGGAAAGCAGATCTGGATGGAATCGGCGGTCTCTCTTTTCTGCCGGACTCTGGGCCTCCTCCTGGAAGGGGGGATCTCCCTGCTCTCTGCGATCCCTATATCTTCCAAGGCGGTCCCTAACAAATACATGTTAATGAGGATGAAAGCACTTCCCGAATCTATCAAAAATGGAGAAAGCCTCACCGAATCTCTCCGGAAGACGGAGTGTTTTCCCCCTTTGGCGCTGGATATGATCCGCATCGGAGAATCGTCTGCCAACCTTGAGGGGATGCTACTTGATGTGGCTGAGGTCTACGATGAGAGAATAAGCAGCAAGATCGATACGATCGTATCTTTGATACAGCCGATCGTTATTATCTTCATGGGTCTGATCGTGGCCGTGATGTTACTCTCTGTCTATCTGCCCATTTTTAATATCATTCAAGTCACGAATTGAAGGGAAAAATGAAGACTAAAGAAAATAAAAACACAGTTCATTCTGAGGAAGCGAAAACCAAGGAGCTGGCCGAAAAGTACAAGGTTCCCTATATCGACCTGACATCCATAGCTCTAGACAGGGAATTTATCCAATCTCTTCCCGTTGAGTTTCTCTACAGGGCGAATTTCGTTCCGATGGAAGAAAACAAGAATTCGGTGAAGATCGCCATCGCCGATCCTTCCGATATCGAAGTCATAGATTCCATCGAATCATTCTTGGGAAAGAAAGTGGAAGTCTATGCGGCCTCAAAGAGAGGGATCAACGAGGCGTTGCGCAAGAGTGAGACGGCTCTCCAGATCCTCAAGGATGCCACAGAGGGTTTTGTTGTGCAGGTTGTGGAGATGGAGGGAGAAGAGGATGAAGTCATATCCGTGGAAAAGCTGGCCGACCAGGACGGCTCGATCATCAAACTCATGAACTCCATTATATTTACAGCTGTCCAGAAACGAGCCAGTGATGTTCACATCGAGTCCAAAGAAAACGGTGTGACCATCAAGTACCGGATCGATGGTGTTCTGGGCGAAGCCATGGACACGATCGGCAAAAAATTTCAGTCCCCCATTATCTCCCGGATCAAAGTTATATCAGACTTAGATATTACCGAGCGCAGAGTCCCTCAAGATGGACGGTTCCGGTTAAAGATCAAGGACAAGACCATAGATTTTCGTGTGTCCATCATGCCCAGCATCTATGGCGAAGATGCTGTGATCCGAATCCTAGACAAGGAGATGATCACCCAAGCCCTCTCCGAATTGAGGCTGGACCTGTTGGGCTTTTCAGAGGTGGTTCTGGATAGGTTTAACAGATACATTGTCCAACCCTACGGCATGGTCTTGGTCACTGGGCCAACGGGAAGCGGAAAAACGACAACGCTCTATGCGGCTCTGACTGAGATTAAATCCCCTGAGGATAAGATCATCACCATCGAAGATCCTGTGGAATACCAGATAGATGACATTACCCAAATTCCCGTTAACGAGAAGAAGGGATTGACTTTTGCCCGCGGATTGCGCTCGATATTGCGGCATGATCCGGATAAGATCATGGTGGGAGAGATCAGAGACCCGGAAACGGCGCAGATCGCCATCCAATCAGCCTTAACAGGACATCTGGTTTTTACGACTGTGCATGCCAACAATGTCTTCGATGTCATCGGCCGGTTCCTTCACATGCAGGTGGATCCCTACAGCTTCATCTCCGCCCTCAATTGTATCCTTGCACAGAGACTGGTGAGAGTCCTCTGTTCGCAGTGCAAAAAAATTGTCCAATACACGGATAACGAATTGATCGAATCGGGCCTTTCTCCTCAGAAATACAGGAGCCAGTCTTTCTATGAGTCAGACGGGTGTCCGGAGTGCAACCACACCGGGTATCAAGGACGGACTGCGATCGCCGAGCTGCTCGAGCTCTCCGATGAGATCCGTGAGATGATCCTCGCCAGGAAACCTCTCTCAGAAGTCAAGAAGAGATCCAAAGCTGAAGGCATGATCTTTTTAAGAGAGGTGGGGCTGGAGAAGGTCCTCATGGGACTAACCAGCCTGAAAGAGCTGAACAAGGTGACGTTTGTGGAATGAAGGTTTCTGTGTGATGGGCGACAAAACAGATAATAGGATGAAAAGAGCAGAGAAGAAAAATATCATGATCCCTTTCATGGACAAAATCAAATATTTTTTCTCTCAACAGCCCCTGCCCAATTCCGCCCTGCAGGTTTCATCCCAGTATTTCAGCGGAATACGTGTCTCTCCCAATGACCGGAAGCTGAAGCACCATTTTGTTCTTCCCCTCCCGGAGGATGTGATCACGTCGTCTTTCCATAAAACAAACATCAAAGACAGTGCCGCACTGGAAAATATTGTGCAGCAAGGTTTAGCCAAGCTCCATATGACAGACCATAAAGTCGTACTCCTGCTTCCTGAATTATCCCAGAAAACCTTTGTGTTTGCCTTTGATTCCCTGCCCATTTCTCCGAAGGAAAGGGAGCAGATCATCCTGTTCCGGATAAAAAAACAGATTCCCGTTCTGCCGAAAGATACCCGTCTTTCCTACACTGTGATAAAGTCGAATGCCAAGAAAAAAGTGCTTGCCACGATCGCGAGGTC
>JAGLRY010000300.1 GCA_023135995.1 Candidatus Aminicenantota bacterium
TACAACGAAGACTTTGTGGTGAGATTGGCTCGCCCGAAGTGTAAAAAATGTCGATCATAAATAAAAATCGCAGAGGAAATGCAGTGCCCAAATGAGCATTCCAAAAAAACAATGTAACATTCTGATATTACGTCTGTTATGATAAGTATCGACATTTTTTTTGAATAATTCAGGCTAAAAAACACGAATCAATGAGTGTATATCGTTGTACGGCTATCGATCTCGGAGAGGACTGCGAGGAGACGGACCTTGGTCTGATTAAAGTCACGGTTCAACTCGGACCCTGAATCGGAATCTTCTCTCCCCAAAGACAGATTCGTGAACGACTGATAGCCATCGAAACAGTTGACGATGTTATGAATGAGCCTTCTGAGCGCTTCGATGTTCAGCTCATCCCGTGAAAGAATTTCAACAGCTTCCTGATGGAAATGCAAAAATACATTTCCCCATTCGCTATTGTTCCCTTTCATCAGAAGCTTATGAAGCTGCTGAAGAAGCAAAGCCAGTTCCTGGACACGCCACTTTTCGACTCTTAACATAGTTTATCTATGATGCCAGAAATGTCCAAAAAAATCGATGGGTATTTAAAAAATACGTATGCTGAGGAATCAGCTTGCCTGACTGTTGATGTGTATGTATCATTAAGCTACAAAGAAAGCATGGGACAATGAGATATTTTTTGAGCCTAGGCAGTAACCTGGGAGACCGGAACAAAAACTTAGAAAAAGCGGCTGAGCTCTTGAGTAAAGTGGGAATACGCATCATAGCCTCATCATCTGTGTACAAAACAGAACCTGTTGGGATAATCACTGGACGCTGGTTCTACAACCAAGCTTTAGAGGTTGAGACGGTCTATGATCCCGAAGAGCTTCTCTGTCGTGTGAAACGTATCGAAGAACAAATGGGGCGAGTTCGTACGGGCTGTCCCGGTTCTCGCTCGATCGATATTGATATTTTATTGGCCGAAAATAAAACGTTGAGTACAAAGACTCTGCAGATCCCCCACCCTCGGATGGTCAAAAGGAATTTTGTGCTATACCCGCTTTCTGAAATCGCTCCCGAAGTCAAACATCCAGTCCTCAATGAAGCAATCAAGGACTTGTTAGAGAAATCCAAAGATCGATCATACGTGAAAAAATTATGATCATCTAATCGGGCTCAACAATCATCACATGGATTTGTTTCCTTTTTGCCTCTGGATGGCTATCATGAATATTTAATATTGTTGTATAATAGCAATTTCTATGCGGAAAACTACTGGACTGTTTATTATATTTTTATTTTTCGGTACAACAGCATGGGCTACTGATGTCAAGGGTGTTGTGCAAACGGCCAACGGAAAGCCCATCAATGATGTCGTAATTCTCCACAGAGGCAGTGGGACAAAAACTCTTTCTGATGAAGAGGGTGTTTTTATAATCTCGATCCCAGAAAGTGACAGAATCGTTCTAGAAATCATCCATCCCGATTACATAGAACAAGAGATATCCATCGGAACAAAGGACTTTAAAAAGAAACTCATAGTCACACTCTCACCCTATATCCGGCAACAAGAAGAAGTTGTCGTGACTGCTTTGAGATATCCGGAGTCATCAGCCACTGTTCCCGCTGCAGAAACGGTGATCACGGAGGAAAACCTTGAGGAGAAGATCACACCCAATATCGCCCAAGCTCTGTTGGATCTGCCTGGCATCTCAAACATCGGTGCAGGAGGTTTTTCTCTTGTCCCGAATATCCGCGGGTTGGCACGACGAAGAGTGTTGATACTGATCGATAATGCCAGAGTCACTAGCGACCGAAGGACCGGGCCGAGTGCCTCTTTCGTTAGTCCAAAAGATATCAAGACCATTGAGGTTCTGAGGAGCCCATCGTCTGTATTTTATGGGTCTGACGCCATCGGAGGAGTGGTGCATATTATGACGAAAGAGGCTCCATTATCCGATATGATCGGTGGAACATTCTCTACAAAATACGGAACGATAAACCAGGAGAAGGGAGTTGGATTTTCTCTCAGAGGAAAGAAAAAACACACGGGATTTTATCTCTCTCTGCAGGGGACAAATGCAGAAAACTACCGTTCACCTGAAGAGGAGATTTTGATGTCCGAATTCACACAAGGAAGTTTTTTTGGAAAGATCTCCCATAACACCAAAAAACGAGAAATCCGTGTCAGCTTCCTTGGAGCGCGCGCAAAAGATGTCGGCAAACCCAACCAGGACAGCCTGACTAAGCCGACGTGGTATCCCATGGAATCACAGAATTTTATACAGCTCCAGTGGCTTGAAAAAGGCGTAGGCGGTTATGGAGATATCAATTTCCAGGCTTGGTTAAATCCCAATTCTCTCGAAACACAGAAGGAAAAGCTCAAAGATTACAAAATCAACGAATCTTACAGCAAAACTGAGAGTCTGGACTATGGATTTCATCTTTCTTACGGGAGAAAAATAGGAAATCATTTCAGGCTCAAGGGTGGTGCTGACTGGTTTGGGAGGACGCGATCCAAAGCCATAAACAGGAATACGGACTTTGATACTTCGGGAAACATCACGGATATTTATGAGGAATTGCCCTACTCTGATGGAAAACGAAGAGACCTGGGTGTATTTATCTCCGCCGATTATGCGGGAGTAAAAAACCTGGATCTGGTCACGGGCATTCGGGCTGATTTTATTTCTCTGGAGGCTCTGCCGGGCGGTTATTCCGCGAAAGAAAAAAGCTCCTATTCCGCCTTTACAGGCTTTATTGGGGGAACATTCGAAATCGCGCCTTCAGTTGTCTTCTTCACAAATTTAGCGCGTGCCTATCGGGCCCCAAGCCTGAACGAGTTGTTTTATTCAGGGATCACAGGTAGAGGCTTTATTTTTGCCCAACCCGGGCTCAAGCCCGAGATGAGTTATAACCTCGATATCGGATTGAAAGTTATACAAAACAGGTTCTTTCTGGGTGCGTATGCCTTCTATTATCTGATCGATGACATGATCGAAAGATATTTGGTCGAAGAAGCACTCTACACATACGGAAACATCAATCGTGGAGAGATCAGAGGGTATGAGATCGAAGTGGAATACTATCCCATGCCAGGATGGAGGATCTTTGGCAACTTCTTTTCGTTTAAGGGCAAGAGTCTAAACTCAGATGATTATTTGAACGATATCCCTTCCCATCGGTTATATCTCGGGACAAAGTTTTGGATCGGGCGACTTTCTTTAGAAGTGAACGCTACGCTCCAAGGAGAGAAAGCCAATCCAGGGCCTGCAGAGGTTGCCATCCCTGGATTCGAAACATTCGGCCTCAAAGCCAGCTATTTTATCGCGTCAGCTGTCCAGTGCTATGTTGTCCTCTCTAACGTGACCAACTCACTCTATATTGCAAGACCCGACCCCTCCGCAGTTGAAGAACCTGGGAGGAACTTTTTGATAGGACTCAACTTTTCTTTCTAACCTGGATTATTCACGAGTTGAGTGGTAGGTCGGGTCGGGTGCTGCAGCGGCGAGGAAGTGG
>JAGLRY010000301.1 GCA_023135995.1 Candidatus Aminicenantota bacterium
CCGGAAAAACATCGTAAAGTTCTGATATTGATATATTTGTAATAAGGATTGACATTTTTTATGAATAATTCAGGCTACTTTATACAAAGGAGAATAGAATGAGACAGAAACTATCTGCTTTAAACAAATGGATGTGTGTGCTTTTGCTTATTGGCGTATTTGCTCTTTCGCTTCCTTTAGGAGCAGATTCATTCACCCTCAAGGACATTATGAGTTTTGCATTCCCCTCCCATTTAATCGTGTCCCCCATGGGCGACCGCATCGCTTGGGTTTTTAACCAGGAAGGCCAGCGAAACATTTGGGTGGCTGAAGGGCCGGATTATAAGGCACGTTTGCTGACCCAATACACACAGGATGATGGACAGGAGTTGGGCGGTCTTGCGTTCAATTTTGATGGCACGCTTATCGTTTACGTCAAAGGAGGCAATACGAATCGGGCTGGTGAATACCCCAATCCGACATCCAATCCCGATGGTGTCGAACAAGCTGTTTGGGCTGTTAAATTTGAAGGAGGTGATCCCTGGCTGTTAAGCGCGGGACGGAATCCGGTAACATCTCCAATCGATAACAAAATTATCTTTAACTCTAGAAGAGGCATCCATGTGGCGAACATCGCTGAACAGTCCAAATCAAAAGTTCTGTTTAAGGCACGAGGAAGGAACGGTTCTCAAGTTTTTTCCCCAGATGGGTCAAAACTTGCGTTTGCCAGTTCCAGGGAAGATCACAGTTTTATCGGAATTTACGACTTCTCCAATCACACGATCAGCTGGATTTCTCCATCTGTGGATATGGATGGATATCCAGTTTGGTCTCCATGCGGAAAATATATTGCATTTATCCGTTTTCCCGGGAAAGCCGCACTATCTTTCGGAAGGGGAGGTAGGCCCTTCTCCATTTGGGTGTCAGACATCGCAAAGGGAACAGCCACAAAAATCTGGCAGTGCCCCAATGATACTGGAGGTTTTGCCCAATACTACCCAGCAGAGACCTTGAGATGGGCTGCTGACGGACATCTTGTCTTTTATTCGGAGCACGAACACTGGATGAATCTTTATTCTCTGGCGCTGAAGGACAAAAAAGCCGTCTGCCTGAGTCATGGAGAGCACGAAGTCGAAAACAGCTTCCTTTCTAAGGACGGAAAAACGGTTATTTACAACTCCAATTCTGGAGACATTGACCGTAGACATCTTTGGCAAGTACCGGTCACTGGCGGCAAGGCCACTCTTCTAACTTCAGGAAAGGGGCTCGAATGGTCGCCCCGCTTGACTTCCGAAAGCAGTGATCTTGTATTCTTGAGCTCCACCGCTTTTCAGCCCGCTGCCCCTGCAATCATGAAAAAAAGCGGAGAAGAGAGGCGACTCATCGCGCCAGAGGCCATTCCCGAGACTTTTCCGCTCAAAGATCTGATAGAACCCGAACAGGTCGTGATCAAAGCCCCAGATGGACTCAAAATCCACTGCCAGCTGTTTCTTCCTAAAAACGCAAAATCCGGAGATAAGCGTCCTGCAGTAATATTCATGCATGGCGGTCCGATCCGACAGATGATGCTTGGATGGCACATGCGTGGCTACTACCACAATGCTTATGCCATGAATCAATATCTTGCGAACAAAGGCTATGTGGTCCTTTCTGTGAACTACCGTGCGGGCATCGGATATGGTTATGCATTCCGGACGGCACCGAACCAAGGTCCCCGTGGAGCCTTAGAATACCAGGATATCGTTGCGGCCGGCCGGTATCTTCAAAACCGGCCGGAGGTCAACCCAAACATAGTCGGTCTTTGGGGAGGGTCCTATGGGGGATTGCTGACTGCAATGGGTCTGGCCCGTGATTCTGAATTATTTGCTGCCGGGGTTGACCTGCACGGCGTGCACGACTGGTCTATGCGTGCCCGCAGGCGCAATGGCGGAGGATGGGATATTCAGGGTGAAGACTTGATGAGTGTGGCCTACCAATCCTCTCCTGTGGCGGATGTGGATTTTTGGACCTCACCTGTACTTTTTGTTCATGGCGATGATGACAGGAACGTGGATTTTATCCAGACAACGGATTTAGTCCTGCGTCTGAGAAATCTTAACAAAGCACATGTTGAACTGCTCATCATTCCAGATGAAGTCCACGGATTTTTAAGGCACCACAATTGGTTGAGAGTTTACAAAGCCTCTGAAGACTTTTTCGACCGGTTTCTTCGATCCAGCAAGCAGTAAGTCGTTAGATCACAAAAAGGCTTTGAGTTCGGCTTCAAAAATAATAGAGGCTGTCCCCGTGAGAAAGACCGAGTGGCGAATATCCTCCCAATCGACTTTAAGCTCTCCGCCAGAAGTCCGGACATCAACAGGATGAGGGATCCCCTTTCTCACATGAGCCAAAATAGCAGAGGCTGTAGACCCGGTCCCACAAGAGAGGGTCTCGTTCTCAACCCCTCGTTCGTAGGTCCGAACTTGTATGGTGCGTGTACCGATCTTTTGGACAAAGTTGACATTCGTCCTGTTTTCAAACAGCGGATGATAAGAATACTTCCGTCCGACACAAACAACGTCGATTGATTCGATCGCTTCGGTAAAGAGAATGAGGTGGGGGACACCCAGGACGATAAACCCTCCTTCCTCCAAGCCCTCTTCTGTGACAATCCCCAGTTTGTCTTGGATCATGCTGGGAGGAGAGATCCTCAATTTGACATTTTCTCCAGATACCCAGGCTTCATGGATCTCCTCTTCGATCTCAAAGGTCAAATGAGGAGGAGCGATTTTCTGAGACACCGCATAATAGCAGAGCGAACGAGCCCCATTGCCGCACATCTCCGCAGGACTCCCATCCGCATTGATATGGCGGTACTTTAAATCTGCTCGGTCACTCTCTTCAAGCAGTATGACACCATCAGCGCCCACGCCCAGTCTGCGTTGACAGATCTTACGAAAGAAATTTTTCTTTTCAGGCGAGAATTTCCTGTCCCTGTTGTCAATAAGGATAAAGTCATTCCCTGTTGCTGACATCTTTACAAACTTCATTACTGAATTATTCATAAAAGCTGCCGATACCTACCTTATAAAGATTTCCATTCATATTATCGGCATCTTTATGTTAATATCCGCATTTTAACATGGTTCTTTCTGATATCAAGAATATCTTTGTTACGGTGTGGACAATTTTTGAGTAAAGAGGAATAATAATCAAAAAAAATGGCTCCATCAAAAAACGTGGAGGAGATAGAGAGAGAAACATTCTCCTCTTTTTTCGGTCAGCTCATGACCATGATCGGCGTGGCCGTAGGACTAGGAGCTGTCTGGCGATTTCCCTATATGGTCGGGAGGTTCGGAGGATCGGCCTTTGTCCTGTTCTACATCTTCATCGTTCTTTTTATCGGGATCCCAGCGTTGATGTGTGAGTGGACACTGGGACGCCACACGAAAAGAGGGACTCTGGGTGCTTTTGAAAGGGGAGGATTACCGGGCGGAAAAATCGTAGGAGCGTTCTTATTTGGCATCGTGTTTTTTGCCACAGGATATTATTCCAACGCATTGGGATGGGTCGGATTTTTTGCTCTGTCCGAGGTTGTCAATGCTCTTGGCCTATCATTCGATGCCTCTTCGATCCTGCCCCCTCAGGAAGGATTCAACCTCACCTCCTTTCTCCTTCAGCTTCTGATGACTTTTTCTGTCATTTTCACATGTGGATATGTCTTGTTAAAAGGTTTACGGCAGGGGATCGAAAAGATCAGCAAATGGATCGTTCCGGGTCTTTTCACCATCTTGATCATTTTGATATTTCGGTCAGTCACCCTTGAGGGTGCAAATCAAGGGATCAATTGGTTCATCGGGAGGTTCGCGATCAGTGAATTGACTCCCTCGGTCATGGCAGCAGCTCTAGGTATGGCCTTCTTCTCCATGTCGTTAGGTGGCACCTTCATGGTCATTTATGGGTCTTATCTCCACAGCAATGCGAACATTCCGAAGAATGCTTTGTTGACCGGTGTCGGAGCCTCTCTTGCTGGAATATTAGCGGGTTTTGCAATATTCCCTGCAGTTTTTGCTTTTGCACTGGAACCCAGTTCAGGTCCTGACCTCATTTTCTCAACTCTTCCTCAGACATTTTCCAGGATGCCCCTGGGATGGTTGTTTGGCTTTCTTTTTTTCTTCGGATTATTTGGTGCAGCGTTCCTCTCGGATGTGGCTGCTTTTGAAGTGCTCGTCAGAGGGATCACAGATAACTCACGAGTGGAAAGGAAAAAAGCCGTGCGTATTATCTGCGCTATCGTCTTTGTTCTGGCCATTCCTCCTATGATCAACTTTAAGGTCTTTATCCCATGGGACCTGGCCTTTGGCTCAGGAATGCAGGCTTTGGGATCCCTTCTTGCTGTTGTCACAGCAGTCTGGTTCATACGAAGGTCCAACGCTCTGAAGGAATTATCTGAGGGGATGGCCAAGCCTTTCCCTGTATTTCTCTATTGGTGGATGAGGATTGCTGTTCCCACTGCGATACTATTTGTGGGAATCAGCTGGATCCTTGAATCTCTCTTCCATATCAGGATATTCGGCTAACTCAAAAGGCGTCTGAGATATGTTTGACGGTGTAGCCTTCGAGATCATCAAAGGTCAGTGATAACACGTCGAATCGACATTCCACATCCTGGATGTCTCTGCGCAAAAGATATCCTTGGGCGACTTTCCGCAGCTGTTTCCTTTTGGCGGGAGTGATGGATTCTTCGGGCTGGCTGAACTTGACACTTTTTCGCGTCTTCACCTCAACAAAAACGAGTGTTCCGCAATCATAGGCAATGATATCGATCTCGCCTCTTAAAAACCGGAATCCTTTTTCAACGATCTTGTATTTCTTTGCTTTGAGATATTCGAGGGCAACGCTCTCACCTGACCTTCCCAGTTTATGGGCGAGAACTTTTTTTGCTTTTTTCAAACCTGTCATTTGCGTTGAATGCGCTTCCAACGAGTGCCGTCTTTGGTGTCCTCCAGGAGGATGCCTTCCTCGACAAGTTCCTGGCGGATCTTATCGGCCAACGCAAAGTCTTTCTCAATTCGTGCCTTTTCTCTCGCTTGGATCTTCTGAACAATATCCAGCGGCAGGTCGCTCTCATTTTTGTCTTGGAGGATTCCTAAGACGTCATCTACAGACCGGAGTGCCGAAAGCAAATTCATCGCATCCCCTTGGTGGATAGTCCCCTGCGATAATAGGATATGGCCCTTCTTGATGGCCTCAAAAACGGCTGTTAGGGATACGGACATATTCAGATCATCACTCAGCCCCATGGAAAAGGTCTGTTTCATGTCATCAATCAGTTCAACCACGCTCTTTTTTTCACCCGCAGGGAATTGTGAATTCTCCAGCTCATAGACGAAATCCCTGATCCTGCGCAAGGACGCGTGGGCTTGATCTAATGCGTCGCATGTAAAGTTGAGTATCTTCCGGTAGTGGGTTGAGAGTAACAGCAGGCGGATGGCCATGGGATCGACTTTGCGTTTTTCGATGAGTTCCCTGAGAGTGATCGTATTCCCCATGGACTTGGACATTTTTTCTCCGTCCCTGATAAGGTGCTGACAGTGCAGCCAGGTATTGACGAATTTTTTCCCGTTGTAAGCTTCGGATTGAGCGATTTCATTCTCATGATGAGGGAAGATGTTGTCCACCCCCCCACAGTGGATATCGAACGTTTCTCCCAAGTATTTTGTGCTCATGACTGAACACTCGATATGCCATCCCGGCCGTCCCAGTCCCAGCACTGTATCCCAGGCAGGCTCTCCCTCTTTCCGGGCTTTCCAGAGAGCAAAATCGTGAACACTCTCTTTTTCGTATTCATCCGAATCTATACGTACGCCCACCTTCCGGCCACTCAGATCGATCTTGGACAGCTGGCCGTAGTTTTTAAATTTGGCTATGCTGAAATAGTAGCTACCATCCTTCTCATAGGCATATCCCTTTTCGTGTAGACCCTTCACCATTTGCGCCATTTTCTGGACGTGTTCCGTCGCCCGAGGATAAAAATCCGCCCTGTCAATGTTCAGGGCATCAATATCACTAAAAAAAGCTTCTGTAAAATCTTTGGTGTACTCTTGAAGTGAGATTCCCCGTTCCACAGCTCCCTTAATCGTCTTGTCATCCACATCGGTAATGTTCATAACATGAGTTACCTTGAATCCCATGAACTTGAGAAACCGCTTCAGAAGGTCCTCAAACATGTAGGCGCGGTAATTTCCGATATGTGGATAGTCGTAGACCGTTGGGCCACAAGTGTACAGTTTCACTTCCCCTGGCGTTATGGGTTTGAAAGGCTCGATCTTGCCGCTGAGAGTGTTAAAAAATCGTATCATAGTCCCATTATGAAAATTCTTCCCCTACGAGTCAATAAATAACCTGAATTATTCATTAAAAATGTCGATACTTATCATATCAACTCGTGAATAATCCAGGATAAATAGAATATTAAATACATTAGCGACTATTTTTGCTCCAGCCAGATTTTCATAAAGATATGATTGACCAGCAAAAAAGTTTGTGCCATAATTTTGAACCTCACAAAAGTGGGACTCAACATGACAAAGATAATAGGGCTCCGTCGGGAGGACAAAAATCCCTGGGAAAGAAGAGTTTCCCTCATTCCGACTCATGTCAGGGAGTTGATCCTCCATGAATCCTTGCAGGTGTTGGTCCAAACATCTCCCATCCGTATTTTTCCTGATACCGATTACGAGCGGGAAGGAGCCCAAGTTGTCGAAACTTTGGAGTCATGTCCCATCATTTTTGCCTTGAAGGAAATTCCCCTGGATTTTTTTGAAAAGGAGAAAGCCTACATATTTTTCTCTCACACCATCAAGGGGCAACCCTCGAATATGCCCATGCTCCAGAAGATCCTAGACCTCGAGTGCACATTGATCGACTACGAAAGGATTGTTGATGAGAATGGTATGCGGCTCGTCTTTTTTAGCACACAGGCAGGCCAAGCGGGAATGGTCGACACTCTGTGGGCATACGGCCAAAGGTTAAGTCATCTTGGGATAAAAACCCCTTTCTCCTCGATAAAGCAGGCTATTCAATATCCAAGCCTGATTGCTGCAAAGGAAGAGATCTCCCAAGTGGGTTGGGACATCAATAACAAGGGATTGGATCTTTCCGAAGGGCCTCTGATCTGTGGCTTTGCAGGATACGGCCGTGTATCCCTTGGCGCCCAAGAGATATTCGACCTTCTTCCTTTTGAAGAGATTACGCCCGATAAGATCGAGGAACTTCTGAAGAGTAAAAGCTATTCATCCAGCACGGTTTACAAAGTCATTTTTAAGGAAAATCACATGGTGGAACACATCTCTTCGGACTCCCCATTTGAGCTTGAAGATTATTATAATAATCCCCAGAAGTATCGATCCGTTTTCGAGAAATATCTGCCCTATCTTTCGATCCTGATGAACTGCATCTATTGGACACAGCAATATCCCAGGTTCGTCACCAAAAGCTTTCTTAAACAGCTGTGGACAAAAGAAGACTCTCCAAAATTGAAGGTCATCGGCGACATCTCCTGTGATGTGGACGGCTCGGTGGAGTGTACCGTGCGTGCCACATCACCGGATAATCCGATATTTGTGTATGACCCGATCAGGGGAGATGTGAAAGATGGCTATAATGGAAGGGGAGTGGTAGTCATGGCTGTAGATAACCTGCCCGCAGAGATATCGTTGGAATCTTCTGTCTTCTTCAGCCAGTCGCTCATGCCCCTTGTCAAAGGAATTGCAGAAGCTGATTTTTCAGGTGATTTTGAGGGCAGTAGGTTGCCGGATCCCATAAAGAAAGCAACGATCGTTTTTCGGGGGAAATTCACTCCCGATTATGAGTACATGAGAGATTTCCTAATCAAGCGAAAGGAGTCATAAAAAATGAAAAAAATATTGATTCTCGGCGCAGGACTTGTGGCAAAACCCTTGGTCAGGTATTTACTCGATCAACCTGACTTTGAGGTCGTTGTGGCCACCCGTACGGTGAGCAAGGCTATAAAGCTCATCGATAATCATCCCAAAGGAACAGCAAAAACACTGAACCTTAAAAATGAAGAGGGGCTCAGGGACGAAGTCAAGGATGCAGATTTAGTCATCAGCATGGTTCCTTATGCATTCCACACTCTTGTCGCCCGATTTTGTATTGAATTCAAAAAGCAGATGGTGACCACATCCTATGTGAGTGATGAGATGAAAGCCTTGGACGGGGATGCTAAAAACGCTGGTATCCTTATCCTGAACGAAATCGGTCTGGACCCGGGTATCGACCACATGGAGGCCATGAGGATCATCCATGAGGTGGAAGCGAAAGGGGGAGAGATCACAAGTTTTATTTCCTACTGCGGTGGTTTGCCAGCTCCTGAAGCGAACACCAATCCTTTTGGCTATAAATTCTCTTGGAGTCCGATCGGAGTTCTCCTCGCCGGTAAAAATTCTGCTAAATACATCAAAGATGGTGAAGTCGTGGACATCTCATCAGAGGAACTCTTCGATAACTATGAGATCTGGCCCATCGAGGGATTGGGTGATTTTGAGGCATATCCAAACCGGGATTCTGTGCCCTATGTCGAACTTTACGGGATTCAGTCTACAAAAACCATGCTTAGGGGAACCCTAAGGAATATCGGTTGGTGTTCCACATTGAAGAAAGTGGCAGACATCGGACTGCTCGACAAAGAGGAGAAGGATTGGATGGGCTATACCTATGAGAGTTTCATGAGATCGCTGATGGACAATCCCGAAGAGCCAGAGCTCAGAAAAGCTCTCGCCGTATATTTCGATCTTGAGGAGAATTCTGAGATCCTCGATCGTTTCGAGTGGTTGAGCCTTTTGAGTGATGAACCTGTTGCTGTAGATAGAGGAGGAGCTATTGATATCTTGGCTGCACGCATGGTCGAAAAGATGTCCTTTGCAGAGGGAGAGAGAGATATGATCATTCTTCAACATACGTTCGAAGCGGCATATCATGAAGGGCACAGGGAGCGGATCACGTCAACTCTCATTGACTATGGTATTCCCCATGCAGATTCTGCTATGTCAAGGACAGTAGGATTGCCCCCTGCCATCGCTACAAAACTTATCCTTGAGGGAAAAATCGACAAAGCTGGAGTGTTTATTCCTGTACATCCGGATATCTATATCCCGGTTCTTCAAGAACTCAAGGGCTTGAACATCGAATTTTCAGAGCAAAAAGAAGCAATATAAGAGTTAGGAATCTTTGGGCCCCCAACCTCACATTTTTCTATGGCACAATAATGGCCTCAACACTCTCGATCCATGACATACAAAAAGTATGTCATTCGTTTGACAAAGCCCAGAAGCCAGCTTATCTTTTCAAGTAGGAGGTTCCATTGAAACGTAAACCTGCTGTCGCTGGATATTTTTACCCTCAACAGGAAGAATCTCTGAAATCTTTATTGGACAGAATGATCGATCTGAACTGCGAAAAGAGAAAGTCCATCAGTGTGATCGTCCCCCACGCTGGGTTCGAGTATTCAGGGACCGTGGCTGGTGCTGTATTCTCTTCAGTCCAGCTTCCGAATGTCTATGTCATACTCGGTCCGAACCACCGGCATGTCAAATCTCGATTTGCCATTATGAAAGAAGGGACTTGGCAGACCCCTCTTGGTGAAGTCCCGATAGATTCCGGCCTCGCGAACGCCATCGCGACCCGCTCTGATCTTATCAGCGATGATAGTAATGCTCATGAGCGCGAGCACTCTTTAGAGGTTCAGTTGCCGTTCATCCAATATTTTAAGGACGATTTTTCGATCGTCCCTATAAGCATCGCATATCAAGCGTCTTATGAAGAACTGGAAGAACTCGGACATGCCATCTCTGAAGCCATCCAAGGTCAAAAAGATGATGTTTTGATCGTAGCCAGCACAGATATGAGTCACTATGTCGATCATCAGGAAGCCAAGATCAAGGATTTTCTTGCTATCGAGGAAATCAAACGCCTTGATGCTCAGGGACTCTACGATGTCGTATCCCGGGAGAACATCAGCATGTGCGGTTATCAGCCGACAACAGCAACGATCGTTGCATCAAAGGACCTTGGCGGCACACAAGCTGAACTCATCAAGTACCAAACATCCGGAGAAGTGACAAAAAATTTCCATGAGGTCGTCGGATACGCCGGAATTCGCATCTTTTGATCCATGTGAGAAGGCAGCCAGAACCATTTGAGTTCGACTTAATCCTGACGAAACAACCTAACCTGAACTATTCAAAAAAAAAACCTCACCTTACCGTAAATGTTATAGTGTTGAAAGTTTAAAGATTTAGTGTTATAAATTTTATCTAGAAATGGCGAAAAAAAATTACATCTTACGAGACAAGGACATACAGGTTCTGAACCTAATTGTTGAAAGCTATCTCAAAGTGGGTAAACCCATAAGCTCGGGTTCCATCGCCCAAAAAGCACAGGTTTCTGTATCTCCGGCGACGGTCCGCAACATCATGGCAAAGCTGGAGGAGCAAGGCTACCTCCTGCAACCGTACACCTCTGCCGGTCGCATCCCCACGGATAAGGGACTCCGTTTTTATGTGAATAAACTGTTCCAAGAGGCTTTCCCTACTAGGGCACCCATGGACATTCCCACAGATGATTTCCGGCATGACAAGGGAAATTTTCATTCATTGCTCGTCCAGGCCTCGCGAACACTTTCCCAATACTCCGACAATCTGGGTTTTGTGATCTCTCCCCGAATTTCGCGGATCCAATTCAAGTATCTTCGTCTAATCAAGATCTCCGAAGAAAAAGTGATGATCATTCTTGTAACGACTTTTAACCTGGTTCTGACTGAAGTCGTTGACACTGGCACATATTTCACTCAACATGAGCTGGACAGCGCCTCTCGATTCATTAATGATAAATTCAGAGGGAAGAATCTTTTGTTCGTCCATGAGTATCTGACCAAAGAGGTCCCCTCCTACAGAATGAAATTTGAGGATCTTCTTCATAAATTGACAGCTCTGATCAAAACCTATTTTCACCAAGAGGAAGAAGAGCACGAGATCTTTCTGGAGGGAACATCAAAACTTCTGGAAAAACCCGAGCTGTTCGACATGGAACGATTGCATTCGCTATTTAAGAATTTCGAAGAGAAAACAAGGCTCACAAAACTCCTCTCTGAATTTATCAGCCTTGATCGAGTGAAAGTCTTGATCGGCTCGGAGATGAACTACCCTGAGATCGAGGATTGTTCTCTGATCCTTTCTCACTATGGATATGACGAGCAAGTTCTGGGATCGCTCGGAATCATCGGACCGAAGAGACTTCCGTATAAAAGGATTATCCCACTTGTGGACTGCGTAGCAAAAAAATTAAGCCGGACAATCAGTGCTCACAAATAAGGAGGACACATGCCAAAAAAGATCAAGACCGATGAGGATGTTAAGAAAGAGAAAGAGTCCGCAGAAAAAATAGAGATCGAGTATCTCACCGAACAGAAAAAGACACCAAAAAAAAGAAGAACACCTGCAAAAGCGCCTGCCACAAAGAAGTATGATGCTGAAATCAAAAGTTTAAAGGAGGAGATACAGAATTTGAAGCAGGACTACTTGAGACAAATAGCCGACAAGGACAATCTAAGAAAAAGGCTGGAAAAGGATAAATCAGAGTATTATCAGTATGCTCTCAGCGAATTTTTCGGTGAATTGCTCGTCGTTCTCGATAATTTTGAACGGTCTTTAAAAAGCGATGACCAAAAAAACCTGGAGATCTTCCAGGAAGGCGTCGAAATGATCTATAAACAGTTGTTAGATCTTTTAAACAAATACGGAGTGAAATCCATCGAAATCAAGGATAAGACATTCAATCCCCATCTTCACCAGGCATTTATGACAGAGGAATCTGAAGATATCGAGGAGCCTCAAATCAGTGAGGAGTTTCAGCGGGGGTATACGCTCAACGAACGACTCCTCAGACCATCATTAGTAAAAGTTGTGCTCCCCAAGAAAGAGAATGAAACATGAGTCAGACCATTGGAATCGACCTCGGAACGACATACTCATGCGTCTCCTACCTCGAGGGGAATGAGCCCAAAATCATTCCCAACCTTGAAGGGATGCAAACCACCCCTTCAGTAGTCAGTTTCACAAGTTCAGGTGAAAAACTGATCGGGAACCTTGCTCTTCGGCAAGCGATCACCAATCCCCAAAACACCATCTTTGCCATAAAACGCCTCATGGGGAAAAAATTTAACTCGGAAGAGGTCCAAGAGGCTCGAAAAAAGATCCCCTATGAATTGGCAGAAGCACCCAACGCAGACGTGATAGTTCAAGTGGATTCGAACACCATCAGCCCTCAAGAGATCTCGGCTATGATCTTGGGCTACCTAAAAAAATGCGCAGAGACCTTCTTCGGGGATGAAGTCACTCAGGCCGTCATCACCGTTCCCGCGCATTTTGATGACCACCAGAGACAGGCGACCAAAGATGCAGCACAGATCGCAGGACTGGAAGTGTTGCGGGTCATCAACGAACCCACAGCAGCCAGTTTGGCCTACGGCCTAGAGACGAAAAAGGACGCAACGATCGCTGTGTATGACATGGGCGGAGGGACGTTTGATATCACCCTCATGGAGATCAATGAAGGGATTTTTCACGTCCTCGGAACAAACGGCAATTCCTACCTGGGAGGAGACGATTTTGATAACCGGATCGTGAGCTGGCTGATCGAAGAATTCGAGAAAGAAAATGGCGTGGACCTATCCGATGATAAACTAGCTTTACAGAGGATCAAGGAGGCGGCAGAGAAAGCCAAGCGTGAGCTCTCTTACACTCTCGAGACAGAGATAAACCTTCCTTTTATTGGCTCCGATAAGTCCGGTTCAAAACATCTCAAACAAGTCATCACAAGAACAAAACTTGAAGAACTCACTAAAGATCTGATCCAGGAAACATTCCTGTATATCGATCAGTCTTTGACCGATGCAAACCTCGATGCGGACAAGATTGATGAGGTGATCTTGGTTGGCGGTCAAACACGCATGCCACTGATCAAGGAGTTGATCACTGATTTTTTTAAGAAAAAACCCATCGAACGCATCAACCCTGATGAAATCGTCGCTATGGGAGCATCCATTCAAACGGCGATCATTAAAGGGACTTTGAAGGATCTTATTCTCCTTCTCGACGTCACACCCCTCTCTCTCGGTATCGAGACCGAAAACGAAAGATTTGTGAAAATTATAGAGAAGAATACGACTATTCCAACAAAACAGACCATGGCCTTTACCACTGTGGAACACGATCAGAGGAGGGTGAGAGTTCACATCCTTCAAGGCGAGAGTGAAAATATACGGGAGAATATTTCCCTGGCTGTATTTGACCTTGTCGGTATTGCCACAGCACCTGCAGGAGTCCCTCAAATCGATGTCACATTTGAGATCGATGCAGACGGCATAGCAAGAGTATCGGCGAAAGACCTGACTACAGGTCGAAAGCAGGGCATAGAAGTCAGGCCAACTTCCGGACTCACTCCAGAAGAGATCCACAGTATTATTAGAAGAACACATGAGAAAGAATCTGAATAGAAGTCGGGTGGAATGATCAAGCAGGACTACTACGAAATCCTCGGCATTTCCCGCAGCGCATCTTCTGAGGAAATAAAAAGCGCTTATCGCAGGATGGCCCTGATATATCATCCGGATAAAAATCCTGGGAATAAAGAGGCGGAGGAAAAATTCAAATCTGCAGCGGAAGCCTACAGCGTTCTGATTGATCCTGAAAAAAAACCGATCTATGATCAATTTGGACACAATGGCTTAAGAGGACAGGGATTCAGTGCATTTTCCGGCTTCAATGCGTCCATCTTCGATGACTTCGAGGATATTCTCGGAAACTTTTTCAACTTTGGCTTCGGGGACATTTTTGGAACAAGGTCCAGAAACAGGTCCTATGCGAAGAGCGGAAGAGACATGGCTCTAGAGATGGAACTCACGCTTGAAGAAGCGGCAACTGGTTTGGAGAAAGAGATCAAACTCAACCGGATGGAATATTGTCCTGAGTGTAAGGGATCAAGGATGACCCCGGGAACACAGAAGCAAGTCTGTCCTCAATGCCAGGGAAAGGGACAGGTCCGCTATCAGCAAGGATTCTTCGCCTTTTCAAGAACATGTTCCCACTGTCGAGGGGAGGCGGAGATCATATCATCTCCCTGCAAGGAATGTCGGGGCACCGGTAAAGTGAAAGAGAAAAAAATGCTTCGTGTAAAGATACCTGCGGGAGTCGACAATGGGATGAGGCTCAGGATGGAGCGAGAAAGCGAAGTGGGGGATTTGGGTGCACCACGCGGGGATCTTTACATTGTTATCAGACTCAAGAAGCACAAATTCTTTGAGCGCGAAGGGAATGACCTTTACTGCCAAGTCCCCATCTCATTCACACGTGCAGCACTGGGAACCAAGGTGGAAATCCCCACCTTGACAGAGAATGAGATTGTTTCCATTCCGCCGGGAACACAGCCTGGAAATGTCATCCGGCTTAAGGATAAAGGCATAAAAGATATCCACAGTCAAAGAAGGGGAAGCCTGTACATAAAGATAGACGTTCAGATTCCTGTGAACTTATCAAAAAAACAGAAAGACATATTGAAGGAATTTGCCGAATCCAGTGGTGAGAAGCTATATGATGTGGACAAGAAACTTATCGATAAGATGAAAAACATCTTTCACTAACCATAAACTGAGATATTTTCGTGACATCCAATAGATTTTTTATTCAAAAGGCCAGCCTCCATAAATCTCCTGTCTTGCTGACAGGGGAAAAACATCACCATTTACACTCTGTGGTTCGGATGAAATCCGGTGATCAAGTCCAGATCACGTTGGCCCAAGCCCTCATAAAAGCAGCCAAGCAAAGTGGAAACACGAAAGTTCCCACAATCCTGGCACCGAAACCACTGAGTGATGTGCTCAAAGAGGAAGAGGTTGGGCTAAAAATATTCCTCAGCGAACGGGGTGGGACATATCTGAAAAAGATTCTGCGGGGGGATAACGATTCCGTAAAACAGAGGATGGACAGACCCTTATCCGTCAGAGTTTTGATCGGGCCTGAAGGTGGCTGGACAGAACAGGAAGAACACGATATATTGGGCCATGACTACAAAGCAATTAGCCTTGGCCCGCAGATATTGCGGGCGGAAACAGCAGCGATCAGCTGTTTAGTTTTAATCAATCATTTTTGGAATCTGTAGAATGTTTCTCAAAGACCAGAAAGTCGGAAAATACCACATCATACGATCGTTGGGCAGCGGAGGTTTTGGTGCGGTCTTTCTAGCAAAGGACACATGGCTCAACAAACAAGTCGCGATCAAGGTTCCCCACAAACAATCCATAGAGTTATTTAAGCTTTTAAAGGAATCTCGGTTACAGGCAGCGCTGAATCATCCCAACATTGTCCGGATGATCGCTGCAGAGAAAGAGAAGAGGATATTTTTTATGGTCATGGAATATGTCAAGGGAGAAACACTCGAAAAAGTTTTGGAGAGAGAAAAAATTCTGGATTATCTGAAGGCCATCGAATATATCCTCCAGATAGCCAGTGCTGTAGACCATGCACACAAGAACAAGATCGTCCACAGAGACCTGCGACCTTCCAACATCATCATTTCAGAAGAAGATATACTCAAGATCACCGATTTTGGGACTTCTGCATGGCTGAACAATATCCCGTATGCCTCTACCAGGATCGGGTCGCCTCCCTACATGGCCCCAGAGCAGTTCCTGGGTAAATCGACATTCCGCTCAGATATCTATTCTATAGGATGCATCTTTTATGAACTCCTCCTCGGTCGGCCACCCATTCTGGACCCGGACCCCTTCAAAATTCTGGAGTTGGCAAAAGAAGGAAAGATCACACCCCCTCGATTGAAGAATAACCGCATACCAAAAGAGATCGATGAGATCATCATGAAATGTCTCTCTACTAGTCTTGAGAATAGATACCAGAAGGCCTCAGAGATCATCAGGGACATCTCAAAATTCAAAGGCAAAGATCCCAAAAAAGTGGAGATCGATGATATCTGGGGTAGAATCAAGGCAAGAGAAAAAAAACAGAGTAAGTTGTGCTGGAACTGTCGAAGACCTCTCCATTCTAAATCTGAGAGATGTCCTCATTGCGGAGAACATTCTTAACCTGAACTATTCATAAAAAATGTCGATACTTGGTTCAATAAAAGCAATATCAAATATTTACATTATTCTTTCAGTAAATCACTTTGACAATTCCGTTTCCAATTGCATTCTATTAGTAATCGACATTTTTTACCTTTCAGGCGCCGACCCAACCTACCCGCCGATCTCGCCGTTTAAGCTTCGTTGCAAAGAATTTGCGGTAGAT
>JAGLRY010000302.1 GCA_023135995.1 Candidatus Aminicenantota bacterium
ACTCGCTCCCCACTCCGTTTGTCATAGCGCATAATATTGCCGTTCTGCCATTCGGCATAGATGATGTTCGGATCCTCGGGATCGATGGCACAGGCATAGCCATCGGCCCCAGTCGTAATGATCCAGTCGCTGTTGAGGATCCCATTCTGGTTCAGCGTCCGCGAGGGCCCTAATTGACTCGAGTTGTCCTGAGTACCGCCATGGACATTGTAAAAAGGCAAATCATTGTCCAAACACATCTTGTAATACTGGGTCAGCGGAAGGTTTGCAAAATACTTCCAGGTTTTTCCATGATCCCAAGTCTCATACAGGCCCCCGTCACATCCTGAGAGGAGGTAGTTCGGATTTTTAGGGTCAAAGGCCAAAGCGTGATTGTCCGAGTGTTTATGCGCTTCTCCAATGGGATTAAAAGTATTTCCTCCATCACTGGATACATGCATCCACACATCCATCTGGTACACGCGGTCGAACTGATGGGGACTTGCGTAGATCTCTTGATAATAGTGGGGGCCTGTGCCGCCGCTTGTGTAGCTGCTTCGTTTTTCCCAGCTCTCGCCCCGGTTTGTGGATCTGTAGAATCCCTTCTGATCCCGATCTGCCTCGATAGTTGCGTAAACCACACTAGGTTTGATAGGGGAGACAGCAAGCCCGATTTTCCCCGTGTCTCCCTTGGGAAGTCCCACGGCCAGTTTCCGCCATGTTTTTCCGGCATCCTCACTTTTATAAATGCCGGACTCAGGTCCTCCACTCATAAAGGCGGCCACACTCCTTCGCCTCTGATAGGCAGCGGCGTACAGAATATTTGGGTCTGTCGGATCCAT
The DNA here is from genome assembly GCA_023135995.1 of Candidatus Aminicenantota bacterium. Taxonomy (GTDB): domain Bacteria; phylum Acidobacteriota; class Aminicenantia; order Aminicenantales; family Aminicenantaceae; genus WTAW01. Next base: position 822 of record JAGLRY010000302.1, read on the forward strand.
CTCCACATCCGTCACACCCGTGTCCTTACTGATCTCGAGGGAAATATTCCAGGTTTTTCCTCCGTCTTCGCTCTTGTATAGCCCTCGCTCTCCGCCCGCTGACCAGAGTGGGCCCTCTGCCGCCACATATACAATGTTGGAATCGCAGGGATTCACCAGGATCTTGGAGATGTGTTCGGATTCTTTGAGCCCCATATTCGACCAGGTCTTGCCGCCATTCAGGCTTTTATAAACGCCATCCCCCCAACCGACATGGCGGCCGCTGACGTTTTCCCCGGTTCCAACCCAGATGACATCCGGATTGTTAGGATCGATAGTGACACATCCGATGGAATAGGATGGCTGTTCATCAAAGATCGTTGTCCAGGTTGTTCCGGCATTCACTGTTTTCCAAACACTCCCAGACCCCACCGCCACATACCAGATACTCTGATCCTCGGGATGAATAGCAATATCACTGATCCGACCCGACATCAGCGCAGGACCGATGTTTCTGAGCTTTAGTCCTGAGAAAGTCTCTGCATTCATCAGGGTTGACTTTTCTTTCTCAGCATCCTTGCTCCAGCCAGTCAAAGATAGGATGAGCATTATTACGCAAAGCCACAGACCGATTTTTCTCATTGTCTTCCTCCTTCTTATTGTAAAATATTAACCTGAACTATTCAGGTTAGGAAATGAAGGGAAGTTTTTGGAGATCCCTTTTTTCATTGTCTCAATATTTTGCAACATTTTCGAGCGGTATTAAAGGATTTTTTTTTGATAGAACTCTGGATATCGATCCCTTTTCCTGATCTTGACCAAATAATTGGGGACGGTTCCCATTTTATGTAGGGTCCGTTCCTCTCACGGACCGTTTAGGAAACGGTTCCTACATCTTTCAGCAAAGGGACAAGACCCAATGTGATAGTGTTAAAAAAGCTTACATCCAATCCTCAAATGAATCCCTTATTCTATTAGAAGGACAATAAAAATTTTTGCATATACTTGAGGTTATGTGATTATCACAGCCATGCCCACACGGGTTTGGTGAAAAGAGTAAAAACTGGCACATATATTGCTATTACAAATCTTAAATATCTTGAATTGTAAGATGGATGAGAAATGAAGCTAAAAAGAATTCCACTCATTTTTTTGTCTCTGCTACTGGTTTTAATGCCTGTTTTTGTTTCAGCGACTGATGAGATAACCGTTGAATTCGATAGGGTGAGCGAGAGAGTTTTGGTCGTTAAATCAGGAAAGGTCTACACAGACCAGATCGTCGCTCTCGCTTCGAAAAAAGGTATGGTTATGATCGATACCGGCATAGCTCCGACACTCACTGAAAAGTACAGAAAAGTCATCGAACGGGAGTTCGGGCGCAATGATTTTGTCTATGTGATCAATACTCACTATCACTGGGATCATACGAATGGAAACCAGATCTTCCCTGAAGCAGTGATCATCTCCCATGAGACCAGCCCGGACAGAATGCGTCAATTTGACCAAGGAAGGCCAAATTCTGTTGCTCAGCGTCGGGCCAGAATAACACAATGGAAAAACCAATTGAAAGGGCTGGAACCTGACTCAGAGCGTGCTCAGAGGATTCGTGATGCCATAGATTCATCAGAGATTACATGTGATGACCTCGAAAACAACTATATCCTCACTTTACCAACTCTGACTTTTAATGATCGCCTGACACTCGATATGGGTGACCTGACTTTTAACCTGCTCTATTTCGGTGAAGGGCTCCATACAGGCGATGACATCATTATTCACTGCCCAGAAGAGAAGCTCCTTTTTACAGGAGATCTGTTCTACAAAGGCTCTATGTCTATCGCCTTTTCCTCTCAGTTTGATGCCCCTCGATGGATGTCGGTTATGAACGAAGTGCTGAAGGATGAGGATGCAGTTGAATGGGTTTATGATTGTCACAATGGCCGTATGAGCGGGGAATTTATATCGCTCTGGAGGGATTACTTGGTCGAACTGTGGAATGACCTATCCGCAGCGAGTGAGGAGGGACTTGACCTTGTGACTGTGCAGGACCGGTTTTCCTATGAAAACAAGTACTCCTTCATCTCTAAATCCGGCATAGACCCGGAACAACTAAAAAGAGAACATCAGAATAATGTTAAGTATGTGTGGTACCGGATCAAAGAATTACAGTCTGCGGCAACTGTGATAGGGCAGGTGATCGCCGAATCAGGGATGGATGCCGCCCTCAAAAAGTATGCTGAGATTAAGGACGCTCCTGTTGAAAAGTATTACTTTGATGAAGTCGAGATGAACAGGCTGGGATATCAGCTTATCAATCAAAACAAGCTCAAAGAAGCGATCGAAATTTTCAAGATGAATGTGGAACTCTATCCAGAAACCTGGAATGTTTATGACAGCTTAGGGGAGGGATACATGCTTCTTGGAGAGAAGGAACTCGCCATTAAATATTACGAAAAATCTTTGGAGATCAATCCGGATAATACAAACGGTGTGGCCATGCTGGAAAGGCTAAAGTCTGAAAAAGAAGAGTTATAGTATAGGTGATACTCCTCTTTTTGTAGGGTTCGCTCCCCGAGCTGACCGTTTAGGAAACGGTCCCTACAAATAAAAGGGGACTGTCCCCTTTTTAGTGGAGGCGGCTGTCTTTTTTATCCTCTCCCCAGGGGAGAAGTTTGAATTGTTCAGGTTTGGATTTCAAAACAGTCTTTAGCCACTCGGATGGATACCCCACGCCTCGGGCTCGGCCGTTTTCATCCTTAACATATCCGTCATTATACTTACAGATTAGGTGTTCCCCGAGTTCTATCCAGCGTTTGACAATCATATCCCCTTGACTAACGGAGTAATTCGTGAGGAAGCGCACCATCAGCTCCCTATCCTGGTCGAGTAAAGCGATCGCAGTTTTTTCGATCACAGGCTGAAGCATCAGCAGTTGTCCTTCAAGCGCCGTCTGGACCTTGAGGATATCCTGGACCATATCGCGGTAGCGGAGGTTGGCGAAGTTAGCCACGAAGTTGAATACCCACCAAGCAGAATCCCAAGAGAATTTTTGGAGATCGCCCACGGTAAATGATCTCGGCAAACTGTCGATACAACAGTACAGTGGAACATAACAACTGGTGTATGTATCGTCCAAACCATACCAGTACACTCCACCGATCTGATCCGGTAGCCAACTCCGAGACTGGGAGATAAAAGAAAATGCTGTCTGCTGAGTGGAAATAGGCCTTTCCCAGCTGTACTTTGTGCCGTCCACTTCCCAAGTCAGCCCTCGGCATCTTAGCGGGCTTCCGAAGGGACCGGCATCCAAGCCCTTCGTCATATCAAAAGGAGTCCCCTCGTAGTGGTCGCGCATCACGTGCATCACATCTGGCAGGGATAACTTCTCATCGGGTTTGATCCACAACGGATAGGGTTTGGCTCCCTCCACTCCGCGCTGGAAATCCGGAGACAGGTTCAGCGAAGGAGCGCTGCGACGAAACATACTCCAGACACGCGCAGCACAAGTCCTCAGTGAGGACGGTTTTGGAGGATCAAATGCATAACGGAAGCTGAAAGGCTTTCCGGATTTCTTGTCATAATATCCCTTTTGCTCAGCAAAAGATATGACATGTGAGGAGTACAGACAATTTTCAGGATCATCTGTGGGGAACTCTCCGATGCGCGCCATGTTGGCATGAGCACAAATGTATCCATCCGGAACACGCAACGCCACCCAGTGAGCTCCCTTACCGCCCGGACCCGGTCCGATCATTTCCATGATCCATGCTTCATTAGGGTCGGCAATGGAAAATGATTCTCCTGAGCTGCCGTACCCATATTCCTCGACGAGTTGAGCCATGACTTCAATGGCTCCCCTGGCAGTCTTGGCTCGTTGGAGGGCACGTTCCATCAGGAAGAAATAGTGAAGAAGTCCATCCGGATTTCTCAGTTCACTGCGGCCCCCAAAAGTCGTTTCGCCGATCGCGAGCTGGTGCTCATTCATTAATCCGACCACGGCATATGTGTGAGCGACCTGTTTGATCTCCCCCCTGATTTTACCGTCTCTTCCTCTAACCTTGATCGTCACCCCGGACTCATGGTCTTGGGCGGGTCTATATTCGAGATGGGGATGGAATTCCCCATCACAGGTGTACGTGATCATAACCGATCCATCTTTTGAAGCTCCTTTGGTCACGAGGAAGCTTGAGCAATTATCGTCCGGCCATTGATAAATCGCTAATAGAATCGTCAAAAGAAAGATGAAAAAAAATATACGTCTGGGTTTCATGGGAGTCCTCCTTTTTGTGTTGTGAAAAGTGCCAAGGTTCAACCTATAGCAGACAGGCAAAAAAATCAAGATGAATCCAGAGAATGGAAGCATCCCCAAATCCTTGGAAATCCGTGGAAATTGACTGTAACTTTTCCCTGTGTTATAAGCTGGATCTGGGGCGAAGGAAAAAATGAAGAAATCGATAGCTTTGTTGAAGGACATTTTGTCATCCATTCAGATCGATCATGAAGTATCCGATATTCGGACATGCGTGTATTGGACAGCAGTGACTTCAATGCGGTGCGGACTGGCCTCCACGATGGCAGCCTTCCTGTATCCACAAGAAGGAAACCAGGTGAAATCTGCTGGTGAGCTTCTTCCTGCAGGTGCAAAAACATTGGCAGAATTGTCATTTTCAGACCACATTCTGGAGGCTGCGATCGGTATTGCTGCCATAAATTCTTTGCTACAGATCGATGAATCCCTCTGCATTGATTTGAATGCTGCTGATGAGATCAGTGCTATGGGACAGGGAAAACGGATCGCGATTATCGGGCACTTTCCGTTTGTAAAGAAACTCCGAAAGGTGGCGCAGGATTTGTGGGTATTTGAGCTCCCAGGACGTTCGCGTCCTGGAGACCTCATCGGCAAAGAGATTGAAAATCTCCTCCCTCAGGCTGATGTTGTGGCCATAACCAGCACAACCCTGATCAACCACACTCTGGGAGATATATTGAGCCTCGTCAAATCAGATGCCTGCAAAATAATGCTCGGACCGAGCACCCCTTTATCTCCCGTGCTGTTTGACTATGGGATTGATACGGTTTCCGGGTCTATCGTTGTCAATCGCGATCAAGTCCTTGATTGCATAAGCCAGGGTGCTAATTTTCGTCAGGTCAAAGGTGTCAGGAAAGTAACCATGCGTCGCAAAATGTAAGGTGTTCCGAACTTCCAACGAGATTTAAACAGTGAGGTAATAATTCAAATAGGGGACGGTTCCCCTTTTCTGTGAGATGTAGGGACCGTTTCCCAAACGGTCCGTTCGGGGAACGGACCCTACAAAAAAAGAGACTGTCACCTTTTTTGGTTATTCAGCTGTAGACTTGTCGTAGACGATTTTGCCACCAACAATGGTATATAAAACTTCTGTTTTGGGGATGTCTTTGGGATTGGGCCTGAGAAGGTCCTTGGAAAGGACGACCATGTCCGCCAGTTTCCCCACCTCCAGAGATCCCTTGATATCTTCCTCAAAGGACGCATAGGCTGGGCCCAAGGTGTAATATTTGATCGCCTCTGCCATTGTCAGTTTCTGTTCCGGGTAGAGCCGGTTCACCAATTCGTTTAGGTTATACATGGGATTGATCGGAGAGACCGGCCAATCCGTCCCCCAGCAAAGGACAGTCCCGTTTGTGAGCAAAGTTCTCACCATGTCAACTCTTCTTGCTCGTTCGATGCCTAGCCGTTGTCTCTTGTACATCTCGCCTCCCGTAATTGTCGGCTGCATGGAGGCAATCACACCAAGCTCTCGAAATCTTTTAGTGTCAGGCAGTATGTTCACAGTGTTGTGCTCTACCCTGTGGCGGAGGCCTTTTTTCCCGTGCTTATCCTGAGCCCGCTCCACAGCATTCAACACCCAGTGTACGGCCTTATCACCGATGGCGTGAACTCCAACCTGATAGCCGTTTTTATGCGCTTTTTCCACTAAAGCATAAAATTCCTCTTCTTCCATTTGGGCCAAACCTGTGTTTCCCGGCTCCTCTGTAAAGGGCTCAAACATTAGGGCAGACCGGACACCGATGGTTCCGTCTATGTAGCACTTCAAGAATCCCACCTTCACCATCTCGTCACCCTGGCCCTGTTTGATTCCTTTCTCGATATATTCATCCAGTTGACTTATAGGAAGCCAGCCATAGACTCGGAGTGTTAGCTTCCCTTCATCTCTGAGCTCCTTATAAATGTCGATCTCTTTTAAGTAGGAACCCGTATGGATTCCTGTAAGCCCCAGCTTAGCGGCATGCTTTAACGCTCTTTCAATATCCTCTTTGGGATTGACTTCGCCATGCACTTTCATAAGGCTTGCGGCGGCTTCTTTCAAGATCCCTGTGGGTTCACCAGTCTTCGGATCGAAAACGATCTCTCCCCCCTCGGGAGCCTCGCTGTCTTTGGTGATATTCGACATTTCCAAAACCACACTGTTCACCCACACCGCATGTCCTCCCCGCCTGCGCATGACCACAGGATTGTCCGGGGAGACTTTATCCAATATCTCTTTTGTCGGCCAACCCAGTTCCCCATAGAGGGTTGGATTGGGAAAGGATACATAACCAGATACGAGCTTTCCCTTGGGTGTTTCTTTTATCCCTTCTGCGATTTTCTCCTGGATATACGCGACCGATGTCGCGCTGCTGAGATCGAGCATTGACAACGACCGTCCCCCCGAAGAGAAATGGCAGTGGGCATCGATAAAGCCGGGCAAAACAAGCTTCCGGCGCACATCCAGAACTTTCGTTGAGAGTCCAACATACTCCTTGATCTTTTTCGTTGTCCCGAGAGCGATGATTTTTCCGGCTTTCACAGCCACCGCCTGGACCTCAGGATTCTCCTCCGAGATCGTGAATACTCTCCCATTCAAGACAACAAGATCCGCTTTTTCCTGATCTTCAACATGACCAAACAAAAGCCCGATAAAAACCAAAGAAAATAAAATAACTGCGCATTTTTTCATTCGATCACATATTCT
>JAGLRY010000303.1 GCA_023135995.1 Candidatus Aminicenantota bacterium
GAGTGGATACAACAGGGGATAGAGACTTCTTCACCTTCTATTTCAAAGACCTCAAGACAGGAGAGCTTCTCCCCGATATAATCCCAGATGTCCACCACCTTACGGCCTGGGCCAATGACAACAGAACTCTTTTTTATGTCAAAAACAACCGTATGTACAGCCATCGCCTGGGTACTGATCCATCTGAAGACAAGTTCTTTCTTGAAGATGTCTCATTCCTCTTGAAAACCAAGTCAGGCAAATATGTTTTGATTTTTTCAGTTCGTTATCCTTGGGATTGGAAAGCTTACTTAGATGCCGACGATCCGACTGGCAAGATTAACAAGATTGAACCCTCCAAGCTCGGCTACCAATGTATCTGGCTGGATCAAAGCGGAGATAAGTTCTACTTTCTCGATGATGGCCGCCTGATGGAAATCCCTGTGGGATGCGCAAAACTGGATTATGAGGCTGAGGTCATCTTTGCCCCTGAGGATGTCAATATCGAACATTTTGAGGTTTTTAAGGATCATCTTGTTCTTTGGGAGAAAAAGAATTGGATTACAAACCTCCGGATTGTTTCGTTGATAAACGGGAGAGAGCACTACATGGATTTTAGGGAGTCAATTTACTCGGTTTCAGCAGGGCAGACGAAAGATCTTGCTCTCAGATCCTTTAGCAACGCTGATTTCAACAGCCACATTTTGAGGTACGGGTACTCTTCTCCGACCAGCCCGGATTCTATCTATGAATACAACATGGTAACAAGGAAGAAGATGCTTGTGAGTCAAGAAAGTGTGGGTCCTGGATTTGACCCGAACAACTATCAGGCTGAATGTCTCTGGGCGACAGCAAAAGACGGCACACGAATTCCTATCTCACTTGTCTACCGGAAGGGAATCAAAAAGGAAGGAGGGAATCCGCTTCTGTTGGATGGCTATGGGATGTATGGTGTCAGCGAAGAGCTTGGTTTCAGTTCCCGCGGACTATGCCTTCTTAATCGAGGATTCTTCTATGCAATTGCTCACGTGCGAGGCGGTGGAGAGTTCCCCAATTGGCATAAAGAAGGTAAACTCCTCAAGAAAAAAAACAGCTTCACTGATTTTATTGCCTGTGCGCGATATCTTGTCGATGAGGGATACACTCTTCCGGATAGGCTTTTTGCCAGCGGTTCCAGCGGTGGTGGCTTGCTCATGGCAAGCATCATCACTATGGCTCCAGAGCTCTTCAAGGGAGTTATCATCGATGTGCCTCTCGTAGACATCATCACCACGATCATTGATGAAAATCATGAAGGCCATTATCGCGAGCTAGGGAATCCCAATGAAAAGGAATACTACGAATACATACTTTCCTACGCCCCCTATGACAATATCGAGTCAAGGGAATACCCTAATATTCTGATTACGGCAGGATTCCACGATACGCATGTTTATTACTGGCCGGCTGCCAAGTTTACTGCAAAGCTACGGGCGATGAAGATAGATCACAATCGTCTTTTACTAAAGACCTATATGAAAGGTGGCCATGGAGGCGCTAAGTTTTCGGGCCGTTTGGAAGGCTTCAGAGAAAAGGCCTACAAATATGCATTCCTTCTTGACCTTGCTGGAATACAAAAATAACCCGAGCTATCCCCTTATTTATCTTCAAGGAGCTTTTTAGCAAGGGCAAAGTCTTTTTTAGAGACAAAAATTTTTATCTCCCCCAGGCCATCCGCGGAAAAAGGATGGATATATTGAACCACTTTTCCTCTAAGAAGGCAGGAAATTCCGTTGCTTTCGAGAAAACTTTTAATCACATCAGCTTCTACC
>JAGLRY010000304.1 GCA_023135995.1 Candidatus Aminicenantota bacterium
AAACACCGTAGACACAAACGCAAGTGGCTATATACTGTCTTTTCAATGACGGTTGTTCCCTTTCTCATCCTTGTTGGGATTGAGCTAGGATTGCGTTTAGCTGGAGTCGGTTATCCCACGAGCTACTTTATCAAAAATAAAGAAAACAATGTCTATTTGAGCAATCAAAGATATGGATGGCGTTTTTTTCCACCTCAACTTGCACGACACCCCTTTCTCAATTCCATTCCGGCAGAGAAGCCCGAAGGAACATATCGCATTTTTGTGTTGGGCGGTTCCGCAGCCAAGGGCGAACCGGACTATTCATTCAACTTTGCCAGAATACTTGAGCAGATGTTGTCTCATCATTATCCGAACAGAAAGTTTGAAATTATCAATACGGCTATGGTGGCCATTAACTCCCATGTTGTCCTCCAGATCGCAAAAGACTCCGCAAAACTTAAACCTGACCTTTTCATAGTCTATCTCGGCAACAATGAAGTGGTTGGGCCTTTTGGAGCGGGAACAGTCTTCCAGTCTTTTTCTCCAAACCTAACAATGATCCGGGCGAGTTTGTGGGTAAAATCTTTAAGGATAGGTCAATTGCTCGATAGCCTTGTCCAGAATCTGTTCAGCAAGGAACAAAAAAACAGAGTATGGAGAGGCATGGAGATGTTTCTAGAAAATCGAGTTCCCTTAAATGACCCGCGGCTCGAGAAGGTGTATACCCACTTCGAAAGAAATCTTGACGATATTATCGACACAGGGTGTGATTCAGGTGCTGAGGTGATTGTATGTACAGTAGCCACAAATCTTAAAGATAATGCCCCATTCGCTTCTATGCATAGATCAGATCTCAGCGAGCCCCAAAAAATGGATTGGGAAAAATACTACAGAGGAGGGATTGAGTTTGAGGCAGACGCTAAGTATGCAGATGCAGCCGACAAGTACTTCCAGGCCGGTCAAATTGATGACCATTATGCGGACTTACACTATCGGCTGGCAAGGTGCTATATGCAGTTGAATAGATATGAAAAGGCTCGGGAATCCTATAGAAATGCAAGGGATAAGGATACGCTGCGATTCCGTGCGGACACCCAGATCAACACAATCATCCGTGCGAGCATTTTAAGCAAAGAAAACGATGGTGTTTATCTTGTAGATGTGGAACGTTCTTTTGAGGAAGACGAGAAAACCTCGCACAAAATCCCGGGTGAGGAGTTGTTCTATGAACACGTCCATATGAACTTTTTCGGTAACTATCTCCTTGCAGAATCCGTGTTTTCACAGATCCGCACCATTCTTCCTGAAGATTTCCGATCACCAACCTCAGGGGGAACATTACTTCTTTCTCAAGACAGATATGCCTCTCTCCTCGCTTTTACAATGTGGGATCTTAACAAGATCCTCGGTCGTGTATTGGAAAGAATCACCCGCCCACCCTTTACGAATCAGATCGATCATGATATACGCAAAAAAAAGATTTTAGAGCGAATGACTCAACTAAATAACTTTCTCACGCCAAAGGTTCTAGACCTGGTTCAGCAAGTTTATGAAAGAGCTCTTGAAAAAAGACCGGATGACTGGATACTCCATAACAATTTTGCAGAATTTCACAGAGAGCGCGGTGAATATGGCGAATCTATAGCGCACTGGCAGATTGTCTTGAATACCGTACCGAATTTTGCGGATGTGAACAATAATCTGGGGGCCATACTAGTTTATGAAGGAAAGTATAATGAAGCCATTGACTACTTTCTTAAATCCTTAAGCATTAATCCTTATCTCGTAGAAGCCCATATCAACTTGGGGGTGGTTCTGAAAAAAACAGAAAAAAAAGATGAGGCGATTAAACATTTTTCTGAGGCTCTGCGATTAAGCCCTGACAATGAAACGGCCCGTCGTC
>JAGLRY010000305.1 GCA_023135995.1 Candidatus Aminicenantota bacterium
ATTTGCTGGCATTCCAGAAAAAAGCTGGCAAGATCCAGCGAGCCATCATGGGAGCCGGTTCGGCAGTCGGAGAGGCCATGAGAGAGATCCAGTTCATCAAGAAGGCCCTGTTAGATACACCAAAGGCGGACCCGCAACTTGGAGATCTGGCACGTATTCTTGAACGACGCCTCCAGGAATTCCAGACCGAATTATACGGAGACCGGACCGTAAGGCGCAGATCAGAGCCAACCTCCCCATCCATCATGAGACGGGTGAGTGCACAATTATCAACAACATGTCCCATCACAGAAACGAACAAGCGCAATTATGAGATCGCTGCCGACGATTTCGAGAAGCTGCTGGAGGAGATGCGACAAGTGATCGAAGTCGACCTCAAGAAGCTGAAAGACTCTGTGGAAGCCGCAGGCGCACCATGGACTCCAGGACGCGGCCTCCCCAGGTGGAAAAAGAAGAAAAATTGACCAGATGTGCGCTCTGTGATATAAGCGTTAAAGAATCTGGAATTAAAGGAATGCCAATGGAAGATCAAAAGGAAAATGTCAGACGGCCTGTTTGGGGCCCCCGTATTTTCCTGTTTGGCGCGTTATTGTTTGTGGCGTATTTGATACTCGTCTATGGATTTAAGATCACTGCGGGAACACTTTATACCATCCTACGTTATGGGGGTATCGGACTTGCTATCCTCGGCTGGGTCCTCTGGAGAATTCTAAAACGATAAACCGAGGATTATGGCCTATAGACAAAAACAGTGTGTTCTTTACCGAATTCGTCTTTGATGGATTCGACGCAGACTTCTTTGTCGCCCCATCCAGGCATATGATAGTTGTGAGTGATAACGCACGCACCAGGTTTGAGCTGTTTTTCCAACAAGGGACGGAGCAGATCATTGGATTCTGGCAGCAAGTAGAGGGTGACTACTGTCGCCTCTGAAATGTCAGCCATTGTGGCGTCCTCTAAACGAAATTCTACAAGAGATTCCACCCCTGCTTTTTTGGCGTTGGATTGGGACTTTTTTACCCATTGCGGGTAAATATCCAGACCGACACCGTGTGCTCCGCATTTTTCTGCAGCCGCTATCACAATACGCCCATCACCACAACCAAGGTCATAGACGATGTCGTCTTCATCCACATCTGCCAGCTCGAGCATCTTCTCGACAACACACATGGGTGTAGGCAGAAAAGGCGCCAGTTTCACAGTATCAGTTGGATCCAGCCCCGCCGAATTCTCTCCGAGGGAAACACCTTGCATGTCTAGATCAACACGATATCCCGGATTTCCATCCTGATTCTTTGATTCCCCAGTCAGCAAGAGAACAGCAGCACCTATTCCAATCAGTACAATCACCATTACAATTTCAATAGTTCTTTTCACAAGATCACTCATTTACACAAATATTAACGCTCTAGCGTTATATTCTGTTTACTTATTTTGTAAAACAGTTAATAAACAGCACATTTTACCACATCCAGCTTGAAAATCAACATATTTTCCTTTTTTGAGATGAGAGCATGTCGTGGAAGGACAGAATCATGGTACGTGAGAATTACTATACTTGAAAGAAGATAATGAGAATGTTAAGATTCGACTCAGAAAATTCCCATTGAAGGATAGCCAAATGTCTGCGCTTAATCGTGCTCTGTCTATCGGGGGGAGAGGAATAAGCAACAGCATTATGAACAGAGCCTACAGCATCTCGAGGATAAGGCCATGACATTCAGTTGTGTCGTGCAGAGAGAGAATTTCAGAGACCTACCTCAGATCGCAGAATTCGCGAGAAATTGGGGAGTAAAATTGAATCTCAGCACCTGCACCTGGTTGAGGACAAATAAGAAAGAATACCTGATCCCAGAGGATGAGCTTGAGGAGCTGGAGAATATTATTAAAAAGCTCCGTGAACATAAAAAGAAATATAATACTGTTATTGCGTCCGAATATACATTCAAGAAGATGATGGAGTATTTTAAGAATCTGACGGTGGGGAACTGCCGGGCAGGAGAAAAATTCCTGATCGTTAATCCGGATGCGACTCTTTCGCCCTGTGGTCTTCACATTGGAAATTATACATCTCAAAAAGAGATCATTGCGGATTTTTTAAAGAATAATACGTGCGGTAACTGTATGACCAGCATCCGGGCCAATACTGAGAAGCCCTTCAAATACCAAATCATAGATACTCTGCGGGCAGCCCGTCGAGCCCATTAAAAAGGGGATAAAAAAGGTGACAGTCCCCTTTTTTTGTAGGGTCCATTCCACGAACAGACCATAAAGAATCCCGTCTAAGGTTTCGGCATGAGGATGGCGCCGTCTGTGAAATTGCCGTAAACTTCGGCTTTCTCTTGGAGGAAGAGGAGGCCGACAAGAGCGCCCGTTGCGGCGCACTTGAATATTTCTGCATCAGAATAGCTCAGGAATGTACTTGCCCTCAGGCCTCGGAGTATGCACATCCCCGTCGGACGATGTGGAACGCCTTCCAGATCAACGCCGAGAACACAGAATTCATTCATTTAAAAATCGAAGGAATA
>JAGLRY010000306.1 GCA_023135995.1 Candidatus Aminicenantota bacterium
AGCGGGACGGATTTCACCTCTGCTGATATGTACAATCTATCAAACACCCTCAGGTTGATCCCACCAGCAATAAAAGAAGTCCACTTGCTGTGATCGACTGTCAAACGTGTAAAATCACTTTCAATGTCCTGCTTATAGGTATAATACCCCATACCAAATTTGACGTAAGCAACCAACGGACGGAACGGCAAAAAGAGAATCCCAGAAAATTCCAAGCCAGTGACTGAAAGCGTACTGTCCTCATCATAAAGGCCGACCGTTCCGCTTTTTTTGTAACCGCCCTCATAGGCAACCTCAAAACCTATGCTTCTGAAAGGGATCAGCCTCAAATAGGGGACGTATACGTAACCGTCACCATATGTCTCTTTCATGATTTCATCCTGAACTTGGCGGAGTCCATAATTGAGGCCTATCCCCACTTGAATGGCCCGGCCCGTTTGAACAACACATCCAAGCAAAACAAAAAATAAAATCCCATTTATCAATCTTTTTCGCATTGAGCGATTCCTTTCCTCAGTGATTCAAAACATTTCACTCAATAAAATTGGTCTGACTCACCAGCTATCACTGGTTATAGGTGGCATAAACAGGGTCGCTCTCCTCTCCTGATTCACTGACAGAGGTGATCTTGTAGATGTAAGTCTCCTCAAAGAAAAGTCCGCGCCTATCGTATGTAAAAGTTTGGCTGTCCAGTTCGGCAATCAAAACAAAATCATTATCCTGGCTATCAGACCGGATTTCATAGATGCGATAAGAGGCCACGGGTATCTCGTTTCCAGGGTTGGCACTCCATGTGAGATGGTCGACAAACTGCATGAAAAAAATATAATTGTTCGGAATTCTTTGCACAGCAAAAGATTGCGGTGGGAATATTTTTTTCACACCGTAGAATGCGGCTCCGTAAGCATCGACGATTCCCCACCCATATTGATTATTGGGACTCGAGGAATTGTCAGCCGTAGATTTTATCGCATCCATGATGTCATAATTCGTCCAAGTGGGGTTGATCTCCAGGATGAGTGCCGTGACTCCGGCTGTTAAAGGGCAGGAGAAAGAGGTGCCTGCAACAGAGTCGTAGATGCTGGAACCCCCGATCTCAACTGTGTAGACATTAGAGCCCTGAGCCATAACATCTGGCTTGATCCTTCCGTCTGCTGTAGGGCCCATAGAGCTAAAATCTACCCGCATTCCTCTGGGGTCGACAGCTCCTGCTGCAATGACATTGGAACTGTCAGAGGGGGCGATGATCGTGTTATCTGGGGGAGATGCAGGGCCTTCATTCCCGGCTGAGTTGACGATCAGGATGCCACGGCTGGCGGCGATATTGGCCCCTCGAGTTGTGATGGCGGTCTCTCCATCCATATCCTCTGAGGTGTACCCCTCCTCTCCATGGGAGAATTCATAACGATAACCCAGAGAGCTGCTGATGACATCGGCTCCGAGGTCATCCGCCCATTCGGCTCCAGCAACCCAGTGGTCTTCCTCGATGTGGCGCTCCCAGTCGGTGTTTTCTGTTTTTCCGAGAATATAAGATGCTCCGTAGGCGGGACCGATCAATTCCCCAGGATGGTAACCTCCAATTGTGCCCAGCGTTTGAGTCCCGTGATTTCCCACACCCATCTGGCCCTCTTCATCAAAAACATTGGGATCATCGTTAACAAAATCCCATGTGGCTTGAATATCCAGATGATCCAGGGCTTGGTGAGTGAAGTTTTTAAATCCGGTATCCAGCATGCAGATCAAAACGCCTTTGCCGCTGTACCCGAGATCATGAAGAGCAGGCACATTGATCTGATTGAGCTGGTTGAAGGAAGGACCGTAATCGAAGGCGTGAGGTTCTGTTATTAGGGACGGTTTCTCTATGGATTGTGTTTGAGTAAGGTCAGGTTCACGGAAGTGGAAGGACCGGACACGATCGACCTTTTTGACTAAAGCGAGGTCCGCAATTCTCTGCAACGCATAGCCATATGCCTCAGCAGAGACTGCGTTGAGCCATCGCGACCTGTGACGGATCCGGATGGTGTGGGATTGGACGCTTTGGATGTATTTTTCTTCGACTGGCACATCGTATTCATCAACGAGAGGAGTGTATTTAAGGTGCCGCAGACGACGTTTCAGCGCGCGAGGATTCAGGGAAGACTGAACGGCCTGCATTTTCTTATCTAGGTCATGACCTTTGTCTTTGAAAAAAATCCATATAGTGAATCGACTCTGCTCTCCTTGTTTCTGGATCATCATCTTCAGATTGGCGCTGATTTTCTCTTCGGTGTTAGAACGGACAGAAGAGACCACAAAAAATGCCAAGGTGACTGCGATGAAAATTTTTATGCGTTTTCTAAATTTCATTTTTAACTCTATTGATAGGTATTTAAAAAACAGTGATTAACCGGGCGATTCTTAATACAGCCGGTGATGGTTAACTTTAAATTATAGTAGAATAGTCGGGTTTAGTCAAAACATGGGGCTGGCATTTTTTTTGAAACAGGTAGGGACCGTTTCCCAAACGGTCCGTTCGGGGAACGGACCCTACAAAAAGAGCCTGTCCCCTTTTTTATTCATAGCGGAGGGAATCGATTGGATTGGCGATGGCTGCTTTTATGGACTGATAACTCACCGTGAGGATAGCGACTCCGATCGCAACGACCCCCGATAAAACAAAAGCCCAAACATCGATATCTATCCTGTAAGCAAAGTTCTGAAGCCAGCTGTTCATGGCAAAATAAGCCAAAGGCCAGGCGATCACAGTGGATATCAAAACCCATTTTGTGAACTCCTTAGTCAGAAGAACAACGATGTTGGTCACTGTGGCTCCGACAACTTTCCGTACACCGATCTCCTTGGTTCGGATCTCGGCGGAATACGCAGACAGCCCGAAAAGGCCCAAACAAGAAATAAATATCGCCAAAAGGGAAAATGCCTGAAAAATGTCGTTCACTCTGTCCTCTCCCTCATAGAGACGGTTGAGGTGCTCGTCCACAAATGTGTGCATGAACAGCGTCTCTGGGGCAATCTCTTTGGCTTTCATCTCAAGAAACTCCAAAACATCGGCCGTGTTGTTTCCCTGGAATTTGACCAAAAGATATCCTGCCCAAGCCGGATTGTACTCCAAGACCAAGGGTTCGATGATGTTATGCAGGGAGGCAAAATTAAAATCTTTGATAACACCCACGATCTCAGCATTGGTCCCTCGGAAATTGGATCCCATTTTGCCCACAGGCTCCTTCAATTCGAGGGCTTGAACGGCTGTTTCGTTAAGGATAAACTCCGGTTTGTACTCAGCTCTCCGTTTGAAATTCCTGCCATCTTTCAGCTGGATGTTGAGGATTTCCAGAAAATTTTCATCAACACGTAAGTACCTCATGCTGGGGAGGTTTTTATCCTCCGGCGTTCCTTCAGGTCTGAGGTTCTCGACACTAAACCTGTCTCCGGGCAGAGTGGAAATCACGGTAACACCCACTATAGCAGCATTCCTCAGGAATTCTGTCTTTAACACCTCTGTGTTCTGAACGATATTGCGGCGCAGGCCACCATACAGGTCGATGGCCACGAGCTTGTCCTTCTCGAATCCAAGGTTCATATTCTGGAATAGATCCAGTTGCTTGTATATCGTGATCGTACTGAAAATCATAAATATGGAAATGACAAATTGAAAGATCACGAGTCCCTTTCTGATGATCGTAACCGACGATCTGGGATCTCTCAAATTCTTGAGCGTATTTACCGGCTTGAATTTCGACATGAAGAAAGCCGGGTACAAACCGGCCAAAGTTCCCACAAGAACAATGATCAAGACTAGAAAGCCGATGTTTTCTGGAGTCAAAACACGCACAAAGCTCAGGTTTTTTCCGGCCAGCTGATTGTAAAACGGAAGCGTGATGTCAAAAATCACCAGGGCAAACGCCGCAGCGATCAAAGACATGATGTATGACTCACCCAAAAACTGCTTCTGCAATTGATGACGGTACGCTCCCAAGACTTTCCTGACACCGACTTCTTTCATCCGTTTGAATGCCTGAGCAGTTGCGATGTTGATAAAATTCACTCCTGCGATCAGCAGTATAAACAGTGCCACGCAGGCGAATATATAGACATATATGATGTTGCTGTTGGGTCCCATCTCCTGTTCCAGGCGAGAATGAAGATGAATATCCGTGATGGGTTGTAGATGCTGTTTTGTCCGAGCCGATATTTCTTCCCGTGTCCCAAATTCTTGATAAAACCGGGCCGTAAAATCGGGCATCTTTGCCCTGACGGCATCAACGCTTTGGTTCTCACGAATGAGCACATAGGTATAAAACCACGCCCAACCACGGCTGACCATCCAGTCTTCAGCACCCCGCTCTTTCATCACCTTGTACATCGTTGACATTGAGAGGAGATAGTCGAATTTCCAGTGTGTGTTGAAAGGGACGTCTTCAATGACACCTGTTACTTTATAAGGGGCTTGCGCACTATCGTCAGAGATCGTTTTCCCCAGAGGATCTTCATCCCCGAAATACCGCTCAGCCATGCTTTTAGTCAAAACAATAGTGTTGACATCTTTCAGGGCATTTTTGGGATTTCCTTTGATAAATTTAAGATCAAAAACTTCGATGGTTGCAGGATCAGAAAAAAATCCCCCTTTTTCTTCAAAACGCCTGGGCTCCCTCCCTTTGGGAGTGTAGTTCAATACATTGGAGTACCTGTAGGCCAATCGAGTTGCGAGTTCGATCTCCGGGATCTCTTCTCCGATCTCGAGCGCATGGAGAGGAGAAACCACTGCCCAGTGGAGAGAACCCTCATCCAGGCCTTCATTGGTGATCCTGTATATGCGGTCTGCCTTAGGCCAGCTCCGATCATAGCTCAGTTCTTCTTTCACATGGAAAAGGATGAGCAAACCGCATGCGATCCCAAGGGCAAGACCCGTGATGTTGAGGATACTTTTCATCTTTTGTTTGAAAATATTCCTGATGGCGATTTTAAAATAATTCCTTAGCATGCTTTCACCTTATCTCAAGCCTTCAAAATCATCCATCAGAAAATTTGGCCTGAATTATTCATAAATTATGCCGACACTATTCTCCATCTTTTTTCATATGTGGAATTTACAATGGACTTGCTGAAGCAGAATATTAAATACATTTTCCATACGTATATCTTATTTTATGTCGGCATTCTTTACCCTTCGGGCGAGCCGATCTCACTACAAATCCTTCGTTGTAGCCCACTCGCGGTAGACATCTACAGCTTCGTGGGCCACTACCTCGCCTTTGCAGCAATCTCAACTCGTGAATAATCCAGGTTATAGAGCATACTGCAATAATTATACCAACAAAAAGAATCCTGGCGGTTAAGGATAATCATTCCCAGAATTTGGATCAAACATGTGCGCTTCTGCAGCAGGGGATGTTCATTTTCGGACATAAAACAATTTCTAAAGCTGATTCTTTGCGCAGAATATGATATGGTATTCAGCACGTCATACAAAATAAGTGAGGGATTTTTTATCATAGAAAAGGAGGACTTCGAATATGTCTAAAAAACGTCTGTTTTTCCTCTGTCTGACCATCGTGTGTGTTTCACTCCTATGTTTGAGCTGTGCAAAAAAGGAGGAGCCGGCAGACCTTGTGCTGATACAAGGAAAAATCGCGACCGTGGATGAGGCCAAGCCTGAGGTCGAGGCGCTGGCAGTGAGGGGTGACACAATCGTGGCCTTAGGAACCAATAGGGATATTGAACCCTATATCGGCGATTCTACCAAGGTGATTGACCTTAAAGGGAATCTTGCCATCCCCGGTTTTACAGATGCACACGCCCATTTCACCGGTATTGGACAGGCGAAAATGGGGCTGGAACTGATGCCAGTGAAAAACTGGGACGAAGTTATCGCCATGGTGGCAGAGGCAGTCAAACAGGCGCAGCCGGGCGAATGGATCCGTGGAAGAGGCTGGCATCAGGAAAAATGGGACAGGACACCGGTGCCAAATATAGATGGATTGCCTCTGCATCATGAGCTGAGCAAGGTCTCTCCCGATAATCCTGTTTTGCTGACTCATGCCAGCGGTCATGCCTCGTTTGCTAATGCGAAAGTAATGGAGTTGGCAGGGATCACAAAAGACACACCAAATCCCGAAGGTGGCGAGATCGTCAAAGACGCTCAGGGCAATCCCATCGGGATGTTCCGGGAGACGGCTCAACGCCCTCTGAGGGATGCGTATTACGCATGGCACGAGACACTTGGTGCGGCACAGATCGCTGCTGAGCAGCAGAAGGTGATCGAATTAGCTGACAAAGAATGCCTCTCCAAAGGCATTACATCTGTTCATGATCCCGGATCCCCCTTTGAAACGATCGATCTGTTTAAGGAAACAGTAGAACAGGGAAAACTTGGGGTGCGTCTCTACGTGATGATCAGGGACAGTAATGAACGCCTCAAAGAGAGAATTAGTGAATACAGGATTTTGGGCGTGGGTGACAATCACTTGACCGTTCGGTCCATCAAGCGGTCGATCGATGGTGCGTTGGGCCCACATGGGGCCTGGCTTCTGGAGCCCTATGAATCTCTCCCAACAAGCGTCGGATTGAACACTTCGACCGTAGAGAGTGTCACGGAAACCGCCCAGATCGCCATCGAAAACGACTTTCAGCTCAATGTTCACGGCATCGGAGATAGGGCAAACCGGGAGACTCTCGATATTTTCGAGGAAGCGTTCACTGCACATCCTGATAAAAAGGATCTGAGGTGGAGGATCGAGCATGCACAGCATCTGCATCCCTCCGACATACCCCGCTTCGCTCAATTGGGAGTGATCCCTTCGATGCAGGGAATCCACTGCACATCGGATGGACCCTATGTGATCAAACGATTGGGAGAAAAACGCGCAGGAGAAGGTGCTTATGTCTGGCAGAAACTGATGAACACAGGAGTGGTCATCTGTAATGGGACCGATGCTCCAGTTGAAGATGTGGACCCCATCCCCTGTTTTTATGCGACAGTCACCCGGATAATGAAGAATGGGCAAGCCTTTTACCCCGACCAGAAGATGAGCCGTGAGGAGGCGTTGCGCTCCTACACCATCAATTGCGCTTATGCTTCCTTCCAGGAGGATATTCTTGGATCTCTGACACCGGGTAAATTGGCGGATATCACAGTTCTCTCTAAAGATATTATGACCGTTCCCGATGAGGAGATTCTCGACACTGAAGTGCTATACACCATTGTCGGCGGCAAAGTGATGTATCAGAAATAGGCTTCCTCACTCTTTATGTAGGGTCTGTTCCCCGAACGGACAATGATTTTTAATCTGGCTGCCAGGGCTTTAAGCCAAGTGATAATAACAGGAATGACACCAAGTGCCATCCCGGGCAACAGGATAATCCCACGAATCAATGACCAAAACATTATCCTATCCTTTAATTTAGGCCTGCTTTAAAATTTGACCTAACATATTTATTCTTTGCCCTGTATTTATCAAAGTATCATCTAACCGTCAATGATAATAACTTGATAGAGCACGCCTCTTCTTGATGAAATAGAAAAGGAATGTCTTCCTCGAGAACAAAATATATCAACAAGCCTCTCCCGAGGGACATAAATCGTAGGGTTTAGACTTATAAAATATTGTGTCATCCCAGCGGATGTGTTATATTCGATGATTAAATTGTGTTAATAAACCGATTCAACCTGGATTATTCACGAGTCGAGGTTAGTTTAGTGGCTAGGTTGGGTCGGCGCAAGGCGCAAAGGATGCAGATTGGTTGGTTAGGTCGGGTCGGTAG
>JAGLRY010000307.1 GCA_023135995.1 Candidatus Aminicenantota bacterium
TAGAAAGCACATTGAAAACGGAAATTTCAAGGTGATTTACTGGAATAATAATGAAAATATTTGATATTGCTTTTGTTGAACAAAGTATCGACATTTTTTATGAATAGTTCAGGTTAAATTGATCACATTTAGGAGGTTTAGAATGAAAAAATCAATGATTTTAATCGCAGTTCTATGTTTTCTAGTCTTTTCGACTGTGATCGGACAAGAGGCCAAGGAGGAAGAAAAACCCGATCCGTTGGCCAATTTTTCTCTCGTTGATGAGACACAACCCGTTCCTGAAGATGTGAAGGTGGGATTTGAATCCATCACAGGAAAAGATGCTGTCACCTATCTGAAGTTCATCTCTGATGATCTCCTCGAGGGAAGAGATACCGGAAGTGATGGATATGACATTGCTGCCCTTTATGGGGCAACCATGTTTGAACTCTGGGGCCTCAAGCCTGCAGGAGACATGATCCGACCCCGCAGGGATTTTCGCCGGATGATGATGGGGGGACAAACGGCTCGAAGCTCCAAACGAAGCTACTTTCAGAATATTGCTATGCGGGAAACACTGGAAAGGGATGGAAAGGCCGTAGCTGAGTGGCAGAAAGGCCAGCAGAAAAAGACTCGGTCATTCCACCCAAATGTCGACTACAGCTATTTCGCATCCGGCACACAATCTCTGACAGCTCCCGTGGTCTTCATAGGATACGGAATCCAGGAAAAATCCCTGAAGTTCGACGAGTACAAGAACCTGGACGTCAAGGGTAAGTTCGTCATGATGCTTTCGGAAGCACCCGGAAAAGGCGATCCGGATTCCCCATTCAACAAGGGCGAACTGAAGAAGAAATACTACCCTCAGCGCCGCCGCATGAGACGAATGACAAACCCAAAAACCAAGTTGGCCACAGATTTGGGGGCAGTGGGTGTCCTGCTGGTTGAAAACTCGCCTCAAGACAATCCAGATGTGGCGCGCCAAGCTCTTGACAGACAAAAGATCTATGATGATCGACCCATAATCCCCGGTGAGCGCCGAAGAGTCTCGCTCATGGAGGGCAGTGGACTTCGCATGCCCTGGGATTCAGTCGCAACAATCCGGGTTTCCAGAGAGATGGCTAACAAGATCCTGGGTTTTGTGGATCAGGATGTGGATACTCTCAAAGGGAAGATCGAAAAAACACTCCAGCCCCAATCTATGCCACTTAAGGGCGTGACATTCACCGTTAAGAGCACGGCCAAGACCAAACTCGTCAACAGCATGAATGTTCTAGGATACATCGAAGGTTCTGATCCGGAATTAAAGAAAGAAGCGATCGTGATCGGTGCCCATCTGGATCACCTGGGCAAGCGGGGTGATTATATCTTCAACGGCGCTGACGATGACGGCTCCGGTTCTGTTGGAGTCATGGAGATCGCAGAAGCCTTTGCCAAAAATCCGGTCAAACCCAAAAGGTCCATCGTGTTCGCTCTCTGGACGGGTGAAGAAAAAGGGCTCCTGGGCTCAAGGTACTATGTGACCCATCCCTTCATCGAAAAAACTTACTGCAACCTGAACTTAGATATGATCAGCCGAGTTTACGACAAGAGCCGTATTGGAATGATGGCCCGGATGTTCGGGGAAGACATCCCCAAGGAGGCATTGGACAAAATCAATGCGAAGAAATTTGTCAGTCTCTCCTACGATGCCGATACTCCCGAGCTAGGAAAAATCATAAGGGAAAACAACAACTATGTCGGCCTTCACTTAAGCATGCGTGCTTCCAGTGAGGGCATGGGTGGCAGCGACCACGCACCCTTTGCCATGAGCAACATTCCTTGGGCTTTTTTCATTGCTGCAATGACCGAAGATTATCATCAACCCACAGACACAGTGGATAAAGCGAGCCCCAAATTGATGGAAAAGATCATCCGTATCACTTATCTCACGGCATTTTCACTGGCGAACAATTAATCCCTATAACGACAACTGAACAAGTTAACAACTAAGTTTTCAGCTCCTATCACATGTTTTGACCGCCTCAAAGATGTGGGGCCCGGGGAACTTCTTCTGGATATCGGCTCAGGTTACGGTCGAGTTCTTGACTATTTATGGGAAAGAGGCTTTAAGCACGTTTTTGGGCTGGAATCTGATTTTCGGTATCTTGAAAAGAATCCTCTCTCTGTGGTGTGCGGCAGGGGGGAACAAGCTCCGTTCAAAGATGAAACCTTTGGCGCGATTTTTTCTATCGGGGTGCTCTCCTACTTTCTTGAAGACTCAAAAAGAACGCAGCTTTTAAATGAAATCCACAGGATCTTAAAATCGCGGGGACTTCTCTTCCTGTCCTGTTTTCTGATCAGCGGCGATGAATACCATCAGAACAAATACCGGGAAGGTCAAATAGAGTACGGAACATACGGGATATTCGAATCAGATTCAGGGGGAATCTTCCGCCACTCGGATGAGGACGAACTAAGAGCGCTTCTCGACAATTTCCATATCCTCAGTTGGAAAGCTCGCTCCTTCACCACAATGAATAAACGCAAGGCTTCGGGGGTGATCATCGAAGCTCAGAAGCAATGATGAATTCGCCCGGAGCGAAATTTTGACTCATGATTGGATCAATAGTTCTTTTTCAAATCCATGCCTGAATAGAGGTGACCGATCTCCTCAGCGTAACCGTTGAATATCAAAGTCGGGCGCTTGCCCTCCTCTCCGATCCGTCGCTCTCTCGCCTGGCTCCAACGAGGATGTTTCACATCGGGATTCACATTTGCATAGAATCCATATTCTCTTGGATTTGCTTTCCGCCAGCTTGACTTTGGCATCTTTTCAACAAAGCGGATTTTCACGATGGACTTTGCACTCTTGAACCCATACTTCCATGGGATGACGAGCCGGATGGGCGCTCCGTTCTGATTCGGAAGGATGTCTCCGTACAGGCCTACAGCCATTAGAGCGAGTGGATGCAAAGCCTCATCCAACCGCAAAGCTTCTGTGTAAGGCCAATCGAGAACACGCGTGCGCTGGCCAGGCATTCGCGCAGGCGCATAAATAGTCTCGAATTCAACAAACTGTGCCTTTGATGTCGGCTGACATTTCTTAACGAAATCGGCAAGAGGGAATCCTACCCATGGAATGACCATGGACCATGCCTCCACACAACGCCATCGATAAATGCGCTCTTCAAGAGGGAACATATGGATGAGCTCATCGATATCGAATGTTATTTT
Source organism: Candidatus Aminicenantota bacterium (assembly GCA_023135995.1). Taxonomy (GTDB): domain Bacteria; phylum Acidobacteriota; class Aminicenantia; order Aminicenantales; family Aminicenantaceae; genus WTAW01. The sequence continues at coordinate 3,196 of JAGLRY010000307.1, forward strand.
ATCCTCGACCAATCCTTCCACAGAAAGAGACCAAGGCCGCGTGCGGAAATCGCGACTGAGCTCTTTGACAGACCTTTTTCCGGTGGAGAATTCATAGAAATTTGTATAAGTCGTTGCTTCCTCATAGGGAGTCAATCTGTCTTGGACAACATATTCTCCTCTCTTCTCCACCGTGAGTTTTTGCCTCTGTCGAGAATCTTTCTGGAAGTCAGAGTGTGGAATGAACAATCCGCTGGCAGCCAAGGAGGCTGAACTGGCAAGGAATTGGCGGCGATTGATATAATGTTTTTTTTCGGTGATCTCCGAAAACTTGATCGCCTGCGCCTTTTTGATAAGCATGGACACCCTCCGGTCAAACCCAATGCTCTGTCTCAAGAACTTTATACCA
>JAGLRY010000308.1 GCA_023135995.1 Candidatus Aminicenantota bacterium
TTCGTCCTGGGATTTTTCTCGAGCTTTTCCATGGCTTCTGTTCCATCCATAATAGGCATCACTATATCGAGTATGATGAGATCGGGCTTAAACTCATCGGCGATATAAAGAGCTTCTTTTCCATTTGTGGCCTTTGCGACCCAATAGCCTTCCAGTAAAAGGATCTTCTCTAACATTTCCAATGTTACTGAATCATCGTCAACAATTAATATTTTTTTCTCAGGTCCTTCTTCCGGGATATTTTTGTTGTCCACAAAACCTCCTGAGCGAAGAATTTCATCAACCCCATGAAGATCTTTTGCAAAGAGGCATGCTTTATTCATTTGAAATATAGACTTAACCCTCGTTAGTTTAGTCGTGTGAATAAATTAGAAGTTGAGAAATATAATAAATTTATTATATAAAATTATGCTTTATTTATAAGGAGCCTGGACTACCGGGGGGGTGGGTGGCGAGGGACAGAATCGAACTGCCGACGCAGAGATTTTCAGTCTCTCGCTCTACCGACTGAGCTACCTCGCCATCTACGCGAAAAATTTGATTCTAAGTATAATTTTCCGTGGTATCAATGTCAATTGTTTTCTAGAATCATTGCTGTTGTGTGAGACCTTACGGGTAAATTGAAATAGGCCAGGCATTGTGATATTCTTTTCGAGTGGAGGTTTACCTGAATGGGAGAAAAAGAGTTAAAGAAGGCTTTGATGCAGGAAAATCAAGAATTTAAAGCAGTTGTTGAACTGCATCAGAAATATGACGATGAATTGGAGAAACTCGAGTCAATAACTTATCTATCCGAAAGTGAAAAACTTAAAATCAGAGAACTGAAGAAAAAAAAGCTTGCGCTCAAGGATAAGATGTATATCATGATGACGGAATACAGGAAGTCCTCGAAATAATCCCAGCGCCTCAAAAAAGATGAACAAAAAAAAAGGATTCAGGCTTGCCCTTGTCGGGCCAGATACGTTTCGTGGAAAAGAATTGACGAGTCTTCTCAACAAAAGAAAGATCCGCATCAGCGAAATGGAATTTTACGACCCAGGCATCGAAGAGGAATTCAGCAAGCTCACACAATTCCAGGGCGAGCCCAAGGTCGTTCATCCCCTGGATGAAAATGCGTTCGAGGGGATCGATCTCGCTTTTTTGGCTGCAGACCCAAAGACGAACCGTAAGTTTGGCCCGATAGCCTCTAAGAAAAAGACGTGGGCGGTAGATTTAAGTGAGACATTTAACAGGGATGGGAAAGTGCCTCTTGTTGTTGCAGGCGTGAATGATGGCATACTGCAGAAGAAAAAACATGGTGTTGTCGCTAATCCTCATCCTGTGACCATATTCCTCTCTCATCTTTTTCATCTCTTGCAACATAATTTTGGCCTGGAAGAGGCGGATGCGACTGTGTTACAGCCCGTATCTGCCTTTGCTTTTCCGGGAATAGAGGAATTGGCAAACCAATGTTTCGATGTGCTCCGCGGCGGCCAGATCGAGAAGAGGATTTTTAAAACACAGATTGCTTTTAATCTACTTTCCCAGACGGACGAAGTCAATTCCAATGGATTGACCACGACCGAGGAAGAACTCATTTCTGAATTAAAGCGGATTTTTGACAACAGCGGGCTGCGACTGGCCCTCTCTCTCATTCAGGCCCCTGTCTTCCACACATATTCTATTATGACTCGGTGCGTATTAGAGAAAGAGGCGTCGATTTCTGGTTTAGAAGATCTGTTTAAAAATGCGTTAAATTTTGAACTGGGGTCTTCAATCCCCTCTTGCCCCGCCTCGTCAGTGGCTGTTGCAGGAAAGGATCAGATTTATATCGGAAGGATAAAGAAGGATGAATCCTTCCCAAGAAGTTTTTGGATCTGGATTGTTGCTGACAATCTAACACGGGGTTCATCCGTAAATGCGCTTGAAATTGCAGAAGAGATCTTATCTGCTCCACCAAACTGAAAAATGCGAGAGATTCTGAGGCTTTTGAACATCACATTAGAGGAGAAGAGGAGACTCCTCCTCTTTTTCATCTGTTCTGTATTTGTTGCGGTTTTTACTTATGGTTTTGTCAATTTGATTCAACCCATCTTGGACAATATGCTCAACTATGAGTCACAGACGGCCACGCAGAAAACCCGGCTAATGGATTATGTGTTTCAAAACCTAAACATCTCCCAGCAAGATATTTACTGGTTCCTTCCCCTCTTGGTCGTTATTGTGATCTTCGGAAAGGGGTCGTTCACCTTCCTGTCAACCTTGATCATGAAATCGATCGGACATCGTGCATCAAAAAGACTCCGAGATGAGCTTTTTGAACATCTCATCTACCAGTCCACGGATTATTTTGATCAGAGGTCTACGGGTGAGATCATGTCCAGAGTGACCAGTGATGTGGATAAGATCCAACAGGCCGTATCGGGTAGCATGGGGGATTTTATTCGAGAAGTAATTGTCCTGGTTGCGCTCCTCATTTACATCTTTTATACGGATTGGCGTCTCGCTATCGTTGCCTTTGTGATTGCCCCCCTGGCTGCCATTCCACTCGCGATCTTCAGTCGAAAACTCAAAAAGCGCGGGAAACAAAGCCAGGCCCAAATGGCTGGAATCTATGAACAGCTCTATGAAAGCATAACAGGAAGTAAGATCGTCAAAGCTTTCACGATGGAACGGTTTGAAATGAAAAAATTCTATGGAGCGACAAAAGGCTTTTTCAAATCCAGTATGCGGCTTGCCAGGATAGAGAGCCTGTCTTCACCATTTATGGAGTTTATAGGGGGGGCTGTGGGAGCATTTGTCCTCTATGTGGGGATGCGGAGGATCACCGAAGGGTACATCAGCCCTGGTGATTTCGGGTCTTTTGTTGTCGCAATCTTTTACTCGTACACACCCATCAAAAGAATGAGTCGGGCCAATAATGTCATCCAACAGGGAGTTGCCAGTTATGAGAGGATACAGGATATCCTTGAGAGCAAACCCCAGATCGCCGATCATCCAAAAGCCTTTCCGCTTCCACCTGTCAAGGGGAAAGTCACGTTCGAAGGTGTGTCCTTCAATTATAATGAAGCTCGACCTGTTCTCTATGATGTTAGCTTCGAAGTCAATCCCACAGAAATGGTGGCTGTTGTCGGATTGAGCGGTTCTGGAAAGACAACGATCATCAACCTCCTCTCTCGCTTCTATGAGGCCACTTCGGGTGAAATAAGAATCGATGACATTAATATCAGTGAAGTGACATTAACATCTCTCCGTTCTCAGATCGGCTTGGTGACCCAGGAACTTATCCTCTTCAACGATTCGATCTGTAACAACATCGCTTATGGGCTGGAGGAGATGCCTTTTGAGAAAATCGAAGGGGCAGCTAAAGCGGCCATGGCCCATGACTTTATACAGGAACTGCCTGAGGGTTATGACACTCAGATAGGGGAGAGGGGTGTTCTGTTGTCCAGCGGGCAGAGACAGCGTTTAGCCATTGCGAGGGCGCTTCTCAAGAATCCACCGATTCTCATCCTGGATGAGGCCACGTCTGCCCTTGATTCTGAATCGGAACGACTCATCCAGATAGCAATGACAAACGTTATGAAGGACCGGACAACATTGGTCATCGCCCATCGTCTCTCAACGATTCGGAATGCAGACAAGATAATGGTGGTGGATAAAGGAAAGATCGTTGAGATCGGCACACATGATGAACTCTGTCAAGTGGATGGCATTTACAAAAAACTGTACGATCTACAATTCCCCGAAGAAAAGGAAGGACTCTCATGATCTTTAGCATGACCGGCTTTGCAGAAAAGACCTACGAATCCAAAACCCTCTCGGTTAAGATCACCATCCGCACCTTGAATCACCGATTCTTTGATTGGAATTATCGCGGTTTCCCGATCAAGGATATGGAACAGCGGATGAGAGCCGTTTGTCATAAGACAATCAGGAGAGGAAGAGTCGACGTAAGCTTTGACATCCAATTCGTTGATCCTTCAAAGTGGGACATTCAGATCAATGAGGGATTGTTATCCGATATTTTGAATTCTTTGGATGAAGTGTCTACAAAGATATCCCAGAACGTATCGTTCAAGGTAGAAAACCTGTTCAGCCTCCCCCATGTGTTTGAGCTCAAAAGGAAGGATTTCACCCAGGATGAGGTACACTTTCTGCTGAGATGTTTCGAGACAACGTTGAATGATCTTGTCCGGAGTCGCTCGAGAGAGGGAAGAGAGCTGAAGAAAGAGATGCAGTCCCACAGCAGGAGCATTGGGCAGGTCCTGCCCAGAATAGAAAAATTGGCAAAAAAACAGCCTCTCCACATTCAGGAAAAGTTGAAAGAACGATTAATAGCCCTTGGGAATGAGGTGGCTCTGTCGGAGGATAAGCTGCTGGAGGAAGCCGCACTCATTGCCCAGCGGTATGATTTGCAAGAAGAGATAGAACGATTGAAATGCCATCTCAGTTATTTCCGCGAACTTCTGGCTACAAAGGACAGTGAGCCTCTCGGTCGAAAAATGGATTTTGTGATCCAGGAAATGTACCGAGAGACGAACACGATCAACTCAAAGTCTCAAGATATCGCGATTACGCAGGAGTGTATGCGATTGAAAAGCGAGCTGGAGAGTTTGCGGCAGCAAATTCAAAACATCGAATAACTTAGGAGGCAGATGGGTTATTCACGGACCGAGGTTGCAGTAGCGTCGAGGAAGTGGCTTACGAAGCTGTAGTGAGCTACCGCGAGTGAGCTACAACGAAGTCGATGCTGTGAGATCGGTTCGCCCGAAGGGTAAA
>JAGLRY010000309.1 GCA_023135995.1 Candidatus Aminicenantota bacterium
ATCAGACCAAGCTCTAAACTCAAAGTCCTAATATGTGGAGTAGCCAGTGACAATAACATGAAGCTGAAGAGAATGTCGTTACTTAGAAAATCAATAAGGTTAGTGGGCGGTACTGGATTTGAACCAGTGACCCCCTGCTTGTAAGGCAGGCACTCTTCCGCTGAGCTAACCGCCCAAGACTTGAGTGATTTGGAAAATCATACTAAAGTTAGTGAAAAAGGGTGTCGTTTGTCAAGGCTGAAGGAATATTGACATAAATGGTGGTATATGCTAAATTTAGGCACCGTCGCTTTTAGACAATAATAACGATATTTTAATAAAGGTAGAAAGATGTTTGCAGTGATCAAAACCGGAGGAAAGCAGTACAGAGTTCAGCAGGGTGATGTGCTCGAAATCGAGAAGCTCGACATCGAAGCGGGTAAAAAAGTGACTTTTGATGAAGTTTTACTCGTGGAAAACAATGGCGAGACGTTGATAGGCACTCCGTATGTGGATAGGGTCCAGGTTAAGGCAGTGGTCCTCGAGAGTTTTAAGGACCAGAAAGTCATTATTTTTAAGAAAAAGAGGAGAAAACAATATAAGAGAAAGACCGGGCATCGGCAACAGCTCATACGAGTCAAGATCGAAGAGATCCTAGCCGGGGGAAAAGCCCTGCCCAAAGAGAAGCCCGCAGAAAAGCTAAAACCAAAGGCCCCTGCGGAAAAACCTGCAGAAAAGGCAGCAACACCCAAAGCAAAAGACAGAGTCAAAGCAGAAACAGCAGACAAACCGAAATCTAAAGCTCCCGCAAAAAAGAAAGCCGAGACAAAGACATCAGCAAAACCCAAAAAAAAGACAATAACCAAGGAGTAAGAGGATGGCACATAAAAAATCAGGCGGAAGTGCTAAGAATGGACGGGACAGCCATTCCAAAAGGTTGGGTGTTAAGCGCTCAACAGGACAGTTCGTCAACGCGGGATCTATCCTCGTCCGTCAAAGGGGAACGCCATTCAAGCCCGGAGTAAATGTGGGGCGAGGCCGGGACGACACGCTTTTTGCATTAGCGACCGGAAAGGTCCTCTTTGAGACTAGAGGTAAAAACAGGAAATTCGTCTCAGTCATCCCTTCCTAGGAGGTTTGCACTCCTCTCAATATGTTCGTCGACCAAGTCAAAGTCACCCTCAGAGCAGGAAAAGGCGGCGATGGCTGTGTCAGCTTCCGGAGGGAACGTGGGATTCCGCGCGGAGGCCCTGACGGTGGCCGCGGAGGCAATGGGGGAAGCCTCTTCTTGATTTCCACTGAAAGTATAAATTCCCTGGCCTATTTCCGTTTTCATCCCATCAATAAAGCGAAGAAAGGGGCTCATGGGGAGGGAAGAAACCGACAGGGACGGAGCGGCACAGACCTGGAGTTGAGAGTGCCTATAGGCACTGTTGTCAGAGAAATCGATAAAGAGGATATTCTCTTCGACTTTGTCTCTCCTGATTTGAAGTTTCTTGCGGCACAGGGAGGGAAGGGGGGGAGGGGCAACGCCTCTTTTGCCACATCGACGCATCAATCACCCCGGTTTCGTCAGGAGGGGCAGCCTGGCGAGGAGAAAGAGCTCATGCTCGAGCTCAAGCTAATCGCAGATGTGGGACTCGTGGGATATCCCAACGTGGGGAAATCCACTTTGATCTCACAGATCTCAGCGGCAAAGCCCGTGATCGCCGATTATCCTTTCACGACTCTCGTGCCCAACCTGGGTGTGGTGGATGTGGATGAGTTCAGGAGTTTTGTCGTCGCTGATATTCCCGGTTTGATCGAAGACGCTCATTTGGGGCACGGCTTGGGCATAAAGTTCCTCAAGCATATCGAGCGAACAAAAATATTGGTCCACATCATCGATATCTCTCCGTACTCGCAGAGAGATCCTGTCGAGGATTTCCATACAGTGAAAAAAGAACTTGAAGCTTTTGACCCTAGTCTGGTCAAGCGCACACAGATTGTAGTGGCTAACAAGATTGACCTTCTGCCGGGTTCGGAGGAGAGACTGGAGAAGCTGAAAAAACAGGCAAAGCAGGAGGGATTACCATTCTTTGCCATTTCTGCTTTACAGAAGATCGGGCTCAAACAGGTGATTGATGCGATGTCGAGGGCCCTTTATGAATTCCAGGAAGACGCCTATGTCTAAAATGGAAAAAAAGAGAATCGGACTTTTCGGAGGAACGTTCAATCCCATCCATTGCGGCCATGTGAAGGCTGCAGAGAGTGTGCAGAATATCTTTTTCTTCGACAGAATTCTGTTCATCCCCTCTTACCTTCCCCCCCACAAGGAATCCGTGGATGTGGCTTCTGCTGCACACCGTTTGAAAATGGTCGAGTTGGCCTTGGCCTCCTTCGACCGGTTCTTTCCGTCATCTGTGGAGATCGATGCAAGAGGGACCTCCTACTCTATCCTAACCCTGAATAAGATAAAGGAGATGTTCCCTCAGACAGAGGTCTTTTTTTTGCTGGGCATCGATGCTTTTTTGGAGATCGAGACCTGGAAAGACTATGAGGATGTGCTGGAACAGTGTTCCTTCGTAGTCATGAGCCGTCCCGGATTTCGTCTGAGCGAAGCCAAAGACATCCTGACTGAAAAGTACAAGATATATCTTCTTTCCATCAACACTTTGGATATTTCCTCTTCTGAGGTGAGAGAAAGGATAAGGAAAAACCAGTCCATCGAGGGATTGGTACCGGAAAATGTCGAAAACTATATTAAGGAGAGACGTCTTTATTTACAAAAAAATGAATTCCAAGACTGATAAGACCACCAATACGAGAGTAATTCCTGAGGGCGTAAAGACTTCCGTAGAGGCCAGCCGGATGAAAAAGGCGGAGGATATCGTGGTTCTGGATCTCACCGGGATATCTTCCTTCACTGATTTCTTTATCATTATGCACGGCAATTCATCCAGGCAGAATGTTGCCATCTATGAGGGCATAGAAAAGGAGCTAAAAGATCTATCGATCAGGCCATTGAGTGTCGAAGGCAGAGAAAATGCGGAATGGATCTTGATGGACTATGGAGAATTTATCGTTCATATATTCTCTTCAAGGGCAAGGGAGTACTATTCTCTTGAGAAATTGTGGGGCGACGGCATAAAACTTTCTCTCTAAAAAAAACAATTGACATTTTGACTATAAGTCATTATTTTTTATGAACAATTTTTGTTTTGAAATCGGCGAGCCGTCAAAGACGGGAGAAAAAGAAGGTCGTTTTTATGAAATTAAAGGTTTTGTGGCCGGGAAAAACCCGAAATGTGGACATAAGAAATCTGCAGGATTATTACTTGCGGAGGATCAATCAGATCGAGAGCTGTGAACTTATTGAAACCAAAGATGTTAAGGGCCTTTCTGAGAAAGATGGAGAGCGGATAAAAGAAATCGAGGCAAAGGGGCTTGAAAAACACTTCAAAGATGATTATATTATCTGTCTTTTTGACAAAGGAAAAGAGATGAACTCCGAAGAGTTTGCGCATTTTTTAGACAGGACATCCATAAGTTCAGCTCGCGCGATCACTTTTGTTGTGGGTGGATTCTTGGGATTGGCGGAAAGAGTGTTGGATCGTGCGGATACGCTTCTTTCCCTTTCAAAGATGACTTTTTCTCATGAGCTGAGTCGGCTAATGGTCTTGGAGCAGATCTATCGCTCCTTAACAATCGCTCGTGGAAAACAATACGCGAAGTAAGGGGGACACGTTGAATAAACGAGAGAGAGAACTTTATAAGAAAAAACTCCTGGAAAGAAAACAGGAGCTTAACCATAAATTGAGTGAATTTTATTCCGAAAGCAAAGAAGTGGAAACAGGAATAGTACAGGATCTTGGAGACGAAGCAGAGAGTTCTTACACCAGGGAATTTCTGCTCAGCCTCTCTGATACGGAGCGAAAACAGGTCGCCTCGATCGACAAAGCGCTGAAAAGAGTAGAAACTGCCGATTTTGGTATTTGCGAGAGTTGTGGAGTGAATATCGGCAAAAAAAGATTGAATGTCGTTCCTTGGGCACCTCTTTGTATTGCCTGCCAGCAAAAAGAAGAGGAAGAGGCTTCTTGAAGTTTTCCTTTCTGAATGACACTTTATCTCGAGTAAGGTCTTTCGAACTCATTTTTTTCCCCTCCTTCTGCCAGCTGTGTTCAGCTTTGCTCGAATCGCCCAACGAAAGGCAAATCTGCAACTCTTGCTGGGAAAGTGTTATGCCCGTAAAGACATCTTTTTGTATAAGCTGCGGGCGGTTTTTTGAGGGAGAGTTCGACCCTCATTTCTGTGAGTCTTGCCTCCATAAAAAGCCTCCCTATTCCCGCCATCGTTCCTGCGGGCGATACATGGGAAAACTGAAAGAGATCATCCTGCTCTGCAAGTTCCACAATTTACCCATCCTCGCTGAAGGACTTGCCAAATTTGCCCTCAACGCTCTTGCGCATGAGGATGCTTTGTGGTGGGAGCTGGAGGCTATTGTTCCTGTGCCTCTCCATCCCAAAAGGGAGCGGGAACGAGGTTATAACCATGCTCAGATGATCGCAAAGAAATTGGCTGAATACAGAGATGTCCAGCTCCTTGATAAACAGTTGGTGAAAGTGAAAAATGTGCCGCCCCAGATGTCTTTGGCTATGGAAGATCGCCTGAGAAGCGTGAAAGGGGCCTTTGCCGTCAACAAACAAGAGGAGGTTAAGGACAAGGTTGTCCTTCTCATCGATGATGTTTTCACCACGGGTGCGACAGTGGGAGAATGCAGCAGACTTTTACTCCAAGCGGGAGCTCGAGAAGTCCGTGCGCTCACAATCGCACAGGCCTGATGTATTCGAAAAACCTGAGCGCTCTATTTTGTCTTAGTGCTTGCTTTGCTTTTTCGTTTTCTTTTCTGACGCAGCCTTTGTCTTAGCTTTCAGAACCTTGACTGTGCGAGGTTTGGCCTCATGCTTTACGTCTTTTTTTTGAGCTTTGCTGGGGGGCCGATGAGGACTGTCGCTTCCCCCTTGCGAGATATTTTTTCCAGGGAAAGGATCAGATCTTTAGGGGTTCCGCGCGTGAATTCCTCGTATATCTTCGTCATCTCCCTGGCAAAGACGATCTGTCTTTCTCCCAGGGTTTCTTGGACGAGAGGGAGAAAAGCTGAGAATTTTCTTGGCGGGAGATAAAAGACCAAAGTCCCTGTTTCGTCCTTGAGCGATCGCAATAACTTTTTAGTCGCTTCTTTTTTTGGAGGGGGAAAACCCAGAAAAAGGAAACGGTGTGTCGGAAGGCCCGCCGCAGACAGAGCAGCGGTTACAGCCGAAGCCCCTGGGATGGGGACAACTTTGATTCCCTGATTTATGGCCTCCTTGATGAGAGGGAAGCCGGGATCAGAAATGCCCGGTGTCCCTGCATCCGAAACCAATGCCACATCCTCACCCTTTTTGAGCCGGTTGATGATTTGAGGGATTTTTTGTCTCTCTTTGGGTTGGTAATAACTGAAAAGCTCTTTCTTGAAGTTGTATGCATTCAAGATCTTTTGGGTCTGACGTGTGTCTTCGCAGACAATAAATTGCACGCGCTCGAACGTTTTGAGGGCGCGGAAAGTCAGATCGTCCAGATTCCCTATAGGAGTGGCCACAACGTAGAGCGTGCCGGAGCGTTCTCCCTCGTTGATCTCGCTATCCATGGTGTCTCTCAGGAAATTTTGGCTATTTTTCTCTGTCGTAAGGGAACAGAAAATCGTGGCCGACCGTGCGATCTGAGATTTTGACGATGGGGGGGAGTTTTCGCTTGAATTCAGAGTTTTTCACAAGAGCAATAACTCGCTCGACCATCTCTTTTTTAAATCCTTCGGCGATCACTTCATCCGCAGTTCTTCTTTTGTCGACCATCTGATAGAGCAATCTGTCGACATTTTCGTATGTCAGCCCAAGCTCCCCTTCGTCTGTTTGTCCCTCCCAGAGACCGGCTGTGGGTGCTTTTTTCAGAATTTTTTCCGGAACTCCCATATACTGTGCCAGCTCACGGATCTGTGTTTTGTACAGGTCGCCCAGTGGACTGATCGCACAGGCCATATCTCCGTGGATCGTTCCATAGCCGAGAAGCAGCTCAGTCTTATTGCTGGTTCCCAGAATGAGCGCACTTTCCCTCGCGGAGTGGTCATACAGGATAGACATCCGTTCCCGCGCCATTTTATTCCCGATCAAGATTTTGTTATCTGTAGGGTGATCTTTGAAGTAACTGTCAACCATTGGAGCGATGTTGATGACCTTGGATCGCATTCCAAGAAAACGAACGACATCTTGTGCATCATCGATATCCCTGCCGTACGTGTCTCTGTAGGGCATGATGAGACATAAAACGTTGTCCGGATCGAGCGCCTTTGAAGCGAGAAACGCACAAACTGTTGAGTCCAATCCGCCTGATAGCCCCAATATTCCTCTCGAAAAATGAAACCTTGACAGTTCCTCTTTGATGAATTTGGTAAGGATCTTTTCTACGAAGGGAGCGTTAATCTTCATATGTCTTGATTACTCTTTTAAGAGCCTCGAGGATGATCTCTGGCTTCTCATCTCTTTTATAAGGCCATTTTTTACGGAAGGTGAGGATCTCGTCGAGGTCGATGTCTGTCACCATAAATTCCACATCTCCGTACGACGCTTTGGCCAAGAGCTTGCCGCCGGGATTGTATATAAAGGACCCTCCTGCGAATGATTTCCCATCCTCAAAACCCACTCTGTTTGCGTATATGACAAAAGAGGTGGAGAATCGAGATAGGGATTCTCCCATGAGTTCCCACATATGGCTGGTTTCCCATCCGTCCTTGCCCGAGACCCCCCGTCCGGGCGCTGCGCTGGGGACAATAACAATCTCTGAACCTCCGGCAAAAAGAAGATAACCCGCGCCATAATGGAGAAAATCGTAGCAGATCATCAGCCCTGCTTTTCCGAAGGGTGATGTAAAGGTCAAAAAGTTTTTTCCTTGGCCAAAAAACTTCAATTCCTCGAACATTCCATAGGTAGGCAAAAAAACCTTGCGGTGGATGTGGAGTATTTTTCCTTCCGAGAGATACGCCGCTGAGTTGAAAAAAAGCCCCCGTTCTCTCTCCTCCACAAACCCGACAACAAGGGATATGCCTTTACTCAACTGCTTCAATCGTTGGAAAATAGGGGATTCATCAGGCCTTAATGCCACGTCTGGCACGAAATCTTGAAGGGTGTATCCGGTGAGGCTCAATTCTGGAAAAACGAGAAGGTTAACCTTGTTTTTTTGTGCTCTTTCGACTAAATTCACATGAATGTCGAGATTCTTTTCCATATCTCCGAGGTGGGGTGCAATCTGGGCAATAGCGACTTTCATTATTGAAAAATTAGCATAATTTGATGACCATTGCAACCGAAGAGCAAGGAGATACTATTTGAAAAAATATTTTATTTTGAATATAAATATAGGCAAGACATTTTGGTGTTGAACGTGAGAAGCTTAATCCGATAAGGCAGATTAGGAGGAACATGGAGCACATAGGCCGCTATCTCCGAGATATTTACTTTAGAAAAAAAAGGGGACAGCTCACCTTCCGGTACCAAAACATCCAGAAATACCTCTATTTCCAGGACGGGAATCTCGTCTTTACCAAAACAAATCAACCGGCCGAGCTGTTGGGAGAGGTCCTATACAGATTGGGGAAACTCTCTCAAGAGGCCTATCAGAACATCGAAGAGTACATCGAACCCATGGAGATCATCGGTCAAGTCCTGGCCAAACGCGGACTCATCTCGCAGGAGGATTTGCTGGACGGCCTGACCTATCAAATGAGAGAAGTCACCCTGAATATGTTCCCGATATTCAATGGCGCGTTCAAGTTCCAAGAGAGAGAGGAGTTGAGCCTGGAAGGCTTGAGTACGAAAATCGGTATCCCCGCCCTTATCGCGGATGGGATCCGACGCATGAAGTTCGATCCCAACCTTGAACAATATTTGAGAACACAGACAATATCACAGAGGGACAGAGGCCTTGCCCTTCAGCTGACTGAGGAGGAAAAGGGAGTCCTGAGCAGGATCAAACCGGATTCTTCTCCCGCCGAGATTTTAAAATTTTCCGGATTGAAGCCTGATTTCTTCTGGAAAAGCATATATCTCTTTTATTGTCTAAATTTGATCGAGCTGAGCCATGAGGAAAGTGTCTTCGAGGCCAGAGAAAAGCCAGCAGCAAAGCCTGTTAGAAAGGAACAGACAGAAAAACTCATGAATCTTGAGGAGTTCCAGCAAAATATCTCTGGGATGAACTTCTATCAAATCTTGGATGTTTCCACATCGGCATCCCAGGCTGAAATCAAAAAAGCGTATTTCGGATTGGCCAGAAGATTCCACCCGGACCTTTTTGATCGAGACATAGCCGCGCAACAAAAAGAGATGATCGATAAAGTTTTTGACCAGATCACAAAAGCCTATCACGCGTTGAGTGATGAAGACAAAAGAGGGGAGTACGATAAGGAGCTTGTTGAAGAAGCCGCGGATGACAAGCGGGGAGTCGCCAAGAAAGCAGAAATCAAATTTCGCCAGGCCAAGACGTTGTATAACCAGGCACGTTATGAAGAGGCCATGTCCTTTTTGGATCAGGCGATCAGGTTGGATGCACATAAATCTTCCTATTTTTTATTGCTCGCCATGATCGAGACAAAGATACCCACATACATCAGAAAAGCTGAAGAACACTTTAAAGTGGCCATAAAATTGGAGCCGTGGAGTCCTGATGGTTACCTGGGATTGGGTATTATGTACAAAAATGCGGATTTAAAAGTCAAAGCTACGAATCAGTTCAACAAAGCCCTTAGGATTGA
>JAGLRY010000031.1 GCA_023135995.1 Candidatus Aminicenantota bacterium
TGATCGGCAAACTTCCGGGCCATATCTTTGAACATGAGTTGTTGTTCACTGAGTTCAAAGTTCATTGTTTAGCCTCCCTTATTTCTTTGTCCCATTTTCTGACCTTTTTTACTCCTTTTTCTCCACTAGTTCCACCAAGACGCCGTGGGTTTTTTTGGGGTGGAGGAATGCGCTGGGACCCTCGATGCCATCCATCACATCGATCAGAATTTCCATGCCGGCTGCTTTCATCGATTCGAGTGACTTATGGATATCATCCACGTCGTAGCAGATGTGGTGGAATCCCTCGCCGCGCTTTTCCAGGAATTTGGACATGACACCCACATCACCTATGGGCTGGAGAAGCTCGAGGTGAACCTCACCCACTTTGATCATACTCGCCTTGACTACCCCGTTTGCCGCCACGATCGGTTCGGACGAATCCAAACCGAAAACTTTCTTGTAATACTCCCTGCTCTCTTCAAGGTTTTCGACCGCCAATCCCAAGTGGCTGATTTTTTTTATCATTTCACGTTCTCCTTCAAGGTCTTATCTCTCTCATATTGATAGATATGCAGCTTTTACAGTGTCAATTCTGTGGTTATTGTTTTCTGATCGTGGATCTTTAAAATCGTTACGGTCTGTTCGGGGAACGGACCCTACATGTGTTTTCGAATACATTGCTTGCTTTTCATCCAAAGTGTCATTAATGTATCTCAGCGGAGACAACTAATGTATCTAAATGAGGACAAGATATCAATTAAAACTCGAAATTGGTTTGAAAATCTGACATAATTCTTTTTCCCTTTTAAACATGGACCATTTCAAAGCCAGCACCAGCTCCATTTCCCGCCTCCAACGAGAATCTATTGGGAGTATCGCCTCTGGCCAGTCGGTCGCGATTTCTTTGTCAGAGTCTTGCTTAAGAAAAAAAGGACTCTCTTTTCTGAGTCCACTTAGGAAAAGATTACGAAAAAATAGTCCTGATACATATAGGTCAGGCTAAAAAAATGGCGAACGTTGTTTCTGTATAAAGGAGACGGCGGATGAAGGGTGTTTTCGGGAAGATCTTGAACATAAACTGCAGTGATAAGCACTGCAGTGAAGAGCCTGTACCGACATCGGTTTATGAGAAATTTCTGGGCGGAAAAGGTCTGGCGTCTTACCTTTTAGTGAACAAAAATCCTGTCGGTGTAGACCCGTTGTCCCCGGCTAATAAACTGATCCTGGCTACAGGCCCTGCCAACGGTTTTAAGATATGGGGTGCAAACCGGTATGCAGCCTTCACTAAGTCTCCTCTGACCGGGATCTACTCCGAAGCCTATTCGGGCGGCAAAGCTTTCCTTCACATAACAAAAACCGGATATGATGCCTTTGTTCTGGACGGCGTATTCGATGAATGGACCTATATCGAGGTTGATAACAATTCCGTTTCCTTCAAGAATGCCAATTTCTTGGTCGGTAAGGACAGCCTGGATACAGAGAAGATTCTCAAAGAGAAATATAAAGAGCAGAAAGCCGGGATCTTGACCATCGGTCCTGCCGGAGAGAATTTGGTCAAGTTTGCCTACATAAATAACGATTTCGGACGGTGTTTGGGCAGAACAGGTATCGGCGCCGTCATGGGGAGCAAGAAGATCAAAGCCATGGTGTTCATCGGCGATCAGGAGAAGCAAGCCGCCGACAGCGAAGTACTGAAGGCTTTCTGGAAAAAACAGTATGAAGTCGGAATCGCAAATCCAGGTTCAAAGGCCTATAAAAAATTGGGGACGTCGATGATGGTGGATATCATCAGCACGGTTGAAGCCTTTCCTTCCCGATACTGGCATCAGGGCACTGTCCCTCACATCGATAAAATCAATGCCGACGCCTTAAACAAAGAATGCGAAGTCAAATCCGGGGCATGCACATACTGTTTTATCGCATGCAACAGGTGGACAACGGTAAAAAGCGGACGTCATAAGGGGATGAAGCTGGACGGACCGGAGTACGAGACCATCGGGGCCTTCGGCGGTCTGAACATGGTTAAGGACATAAGAGAGATCGCTTACCTCAATGACGTCTGTGACAGGCTCGGGATGGATACGATCACAGCAGGCAACGTCACGGCCTTCGCAATTGAAGCCTACAAGAAAGGAAAAACCGACTATGCCATCGATTACGGCGATGTGGACCGGATCGCCGAACTGCTTAGAATGATTGCCTACAGGGAGGGTTTCGGTAATCTCTTGGCCGAAGGAGTCCGCTTTGCCGCTAAAGAACTCGGATTCGAGGAGATGTCCATTCAAGTCAAAGGTTTGGAGCCTCCGTCCTTCGATCCCCGCTACTTGAAAGGCATGGGTCTCGGCTTTGCTGTTTCCGACAGAGGTGCATGCCACCTGAGGACGACGTTTTACAAGCCGGAGCTTGCCGGACTCATCGATCCGGATAAAATCGAGGGAAAGGCTGCCATGCTCCTAGAATACGAGGACCGTTTAACGATCTATGACTCATTGATCCTCTGCCGCTTCTTCCGCGATCTCTATTTCTGGGAGGAATTGAACAGGATTGTGAAGGGGACCTTTGGCTATGATCTGAGTGAAAGGGATTTCAAGTCGATATCCAGAAACATCGCCCTGACCATCAGAGAATTCAACCTGAGGGAGGGGATGAAACCCGAAGAAGATTTTCTTCCCGGACATTTTTTCAAGCATCCCGTAGGAAAGAATCAACGGGTATTGAAGGAGGAAGAATTCGCAAGGCTTGTCCGTGATTATTATGAGCTCCGGGGATATTCTTCTGCCGTTGAAGATAATGAGAGAAATGAATGAGGCAGGTTTCAGTCATCTCTTCGGAATGTCTTCTATGCTCGGTTCCGTATAATCAAGAGAGGGCGATAAATTGAAAGTTAAAGTCCGGTTTTTTGGCGATCTTAGACGACTTTTTCTCGGAAAAGAAAAGGATTTGACGGTCGACGATGGTACGACAGTCCGGGAGCTTCTCGGCTTTCTGGCGGACCGCCCTGACCGCAGGATAGAGCTATTTCCGAACGGGCGAGTCAATACTCACCTGGTTATCATACGCAACGGATTGCCCGTCAACGTCAAGGGGGAATTGGATATTCTGCTCCGGGAGGGCGACGTCCTCAGCATTTTCCCTTACATCGGCGGGGGGTAACGTGACCGGCTGCTGCAAATTTTGAAGTATTCTGGTATCATCGAAAAAATTTTGATATTGTGTAGAGGAAAATGTCACAACATAAAGATATAAGAGTTTTGCTGGGGAACGTGGCCATTGCCCGGGGAATTCTTGAGGCCGGATGCCATGTCATCACCTCCTATCCGGGCACGCCGAGCTCTGAGATCATGCCTGCGGCCGTGGCCTTCAAGAAAGAGATGGGGCTCGATGTCTACACGGAGTGGTCCGTGAATGAAAAGGTGGCCTACGATAATGCACTGGCAGCGAGTATTGCAGGGAAGAGATCGGCGGTGGCCATGAAGCAGGTGGGCCTTAATGTGGCGGCCGATTCACTCATGAGTTCGGCTTATCAGGGTGTTGTAGGCGGGATGCTCATCGTGAGTTGCGATGATCCGGGGCCTCACAGTTCCCAGACCGAGCAGGATTCCAGGTTTTTCGCCATGTTCGCCAAGGTTCCGGCCTATGATCCGTCAACGCCTCAAGAGGCCATGGCCATGATAAAAGATGCCTACGACCTCTCAGAGACCTTCCAAATCCCGGTCATATTTAGACCGACGATCAGGCTCTCGCACGGCAAACAGAGTGTGAGGCTTTCGCCGCCGGATATTATTGAACGGCCGGCGAAATTCGAGAAGGATCCGGGAAGATGGGCGGCCACTCCAAGGTTCAGGCTGCATCTCCACACAAAATTGAATGAATCCTTGCGGCAGATTCAGGAGCGGTTCGAGAAGGACGAGAGATGGAACTATGAGGTGGGAGAAAACAGCGAAGCCAATCTGGGAATCATCACCTGCAGCACGAGCTATACTGTCCTCACGGATCTCCTGGAGGAGCTTAATCTGAAGGATAAGGTTAACATCTTGAAGATCGGCACACCCTATCCACTCCCGCACAAGAAGGTTGTCGATTTCATCGGAAGACACGACAAGGTGTTGATCATCGAGGAAACCGATGTTGTTATCGAGTCTCAGATTATCGATAAAAGCAAGGTTTTGGGGCGGTTTACAGGCCATATTCCTCTCCAGGGTGAGCTGATACCGAATGTGATCTACGGCATTCTGGCCAAGTTTTTCGGGGAAGAGGGCGTGGCTGATCTGGAAGTGAAGGCGGATGATGAGCTGGCCAAGCTCGTCCAGGATCTGGGATTGCCGGTAAGAAGGCCCACACTGTGTGCTGGGTGTCCAGAGAGGGCGGCTTTTTGGGCCATAAGGCGGGCGCTTCCCGAGGCCATCTACACCAGCGATATCGGCTGCTACACGCTTGGCCTTAATCTTGGAGCAGTCGACACTGTGATCGATATGGGCGCTGGAATCACTCTGGCCAGCGGATTTTACCAGGCCTACCACCAGGACAAGAATGACGTTCCGATCGTGGCCACGATGGGGGACAGTACTTTTTATCATTCGGGAACTTCGTCGCTCATCAATGCGGTTTACAACAACACGCGGTTTATTCTGGTTCTGTTAGACAACGAAATTACGGCCATGACCGGGATGCAGCCGACACCGGGCATAGGCATCACAGCTGATGGAACCGAAGGACGGAAGATCCCGCTGGAGGAGCTGGTTAAGGGATGCGGCATAAAGTGGCTCCGAAACATCGATCCCTATGATGTGAAAGAGATGATCAGCCTTCTCAAAGAAGCACATGCCTACACGAAGAGCGAAGATGGCGGAATCGCTGTGATCATTGCCAGGCGGGGCTGTGTCATCCGTTATCCGGAAGCTTTGGAAGGCCAAGAGATCAAGGTCGAGATAACAGACGACTGCGACGGCTGCCGCTACTGCATCGATCATTTCGAATGCCCGGCCCTGCACTTCGATGAGGAGAACGAGCGGGCCGAGATCGACCGCAAGCTGTGTGTCGACTGCGGTGTGTGCATCAACGTCTGCGCCCAGAAGGCTATCGTTCCTGTCGATGAGGAAGGCCAATGATGCGTATGAAAACACAGATAATTTTGGCTGGAGTGGGAGGACAGGGAGTTCTCTTTTCATCGCGGATTTTTTCTGAGCTGGGGTTAAAGTTGGGTCTGGAGGTCACCGGTGCTGAGACCCACGGTATGAGCCAGAGGGGAGGCTCGGTCGTTGCCCACATAAAAATAGGCGGGTACCAAAGCCCTATTGTCAGGGGAGGGACTGCCGATATCCTTTACTCTCTGGACGAGAATGAGGCCTATAAAAACCTCCATTTCTTGAGACAGGGAGGCCTTTGCTTTGTGAACATGACAGATGGGGGCCGCTTCGATAAAAACATCCGCGATCATCTGAAAAAGAAGGACATTACCTTCCACGCCTTTGATGCCAGCGGCATGGCCATTGAATTGGGCTCAGTGATGGCCGCTAACATCTGTCTTGTTGGTTTCTCTGTTGGTACAGGATTGGTGCCCTTCACCTACGACGATCTGAAAGACGTACTCCAATCCATCAGCCGCAAACCGGACTTGGAGCGCAACCTCAAAATCTTCGACACCGGCGTCGATCTCGGCAAAAAACAATAATGGTGAATGGGTACATGCCCTTGAAGCTTTTGAGCTTGCGCGAAAACCTGGAACACTCAAAGTTCTCCTCACACCATAGAAAAACGATAAGAACACGAATAAGGAGAAGGAAGTATGGACGATAGAACAGCAAGAGAGAAAAATGGGACTGTGGTTCCCTGTGTGTATTTCGAAAATCCCGGAAAAGAAAACACACAACAAACCTTACAGATGGCCTCTCAAAGGGTGAAAGAGTTGGATATTTCCAACGTTATCGTTGCTTCGACTTCCGGGAAAACAGGATCGCTCGCCACGCGGTTTTTTCCCGGAAGGAATCTTGTGATCGTGTCTCATTCTACAGGATTTCTCAAGCCGGATTTTCAGCAGCTCCTTCCAGAGCAAAAACGTCAGATCGAAGAGGCAGGAGCGAAAGTCCTCACGTGCCAACACGCTCTTGGCGGCGTTGGCAGGGCCGTTCGGAAAAAACTCGGGACTTACGAGCTGGAAGAAATTATAGCCTTCACATTGAGAGTGTTTGGGCAAGGGACAAAAGTCGCGATCGAGATCGCATTCATGGCTGCGGATGCGGGTTTGATCTCGACCATGGAACCCTGTATGTCCATCGGGGGCACTGAGCAGGGTGCGGATACGGCTATTCTCTTGATTCCTGCACACGCGCAGAATTTTTTTGACCTCCAAGTTCTGGAAATCTTGGCTAAGCCTCGACTATACTGATATGTCATGTGTATGAAGGAGTCACATAATGAAGAGAAAAATCGTTTTATTGGGCATTTTGATCGTGTGTTTATTCGGGAGTGGCAACCTATTCGGAGACGGCATGTTTTTTATTGGGCTCCAGGGAGGATGGTCGCAGCAAAGCATAGATTTTAGGGATATTGAGTTCAACAAGGATACGGCCTTCCTCTATGGGGCTCGCGTCGGTATTAGAATCTTGACTTTTGTTGTTGAGGGGAATTTTTATCAGGCCTCCCACAACATCGATGCTTCAGATATTGGGGATCTTTGGGACTCGCGCAAGATCAATTACAATTATCTGGGACTGAACGTACGGCTTTTTCTTCCGTTTCCCATCGTCAATCCCTATCTTACGCTTGGCTACGGTACGTACACGGCCGATATCAAGGAGATAGGAAAAGACAAGAGCGGAGGATGGAATGCCGGCCTGGGATTGGAAATGTTCTTAACGAAAAAGTTTTCATTGTTGGGTGAAGCCAGGTATAATCACGGAAATTTTGAGATCGAGAATGAGGAATTAAGCATCAAGGATTTCACCTTTCACGTCGGCATCAATTTCTATTTTTAATCCTATTGATAGAACCCAGAGCTTTATAATCTGGATTATTCACGAGTCGAGGCCAACCCACCCCACCCTAACAATAAGGTGGAGGCGTCGGCCCGTGAAAATTTGGTTGGTTAGGTAAGACGTGTTGATAAGACTAAACAAGTTCCTGGCTCAGGCCGGTGTGGCCTCAAGAAGAGAGGCAGACCGGATGATCACCGAAGGCAGGATTAGTGTGAATAATACAGTTGTTGAAGAACTGGGAGTCCAAATAGACCCCACAAAGGACACTGTCCGAGTGGATGGCCGGAATGTCAAAAAAGAGAAGGAAGAGTTCTTTCTTCTGCTGAATAAGCCTGCTGGTTATCTCGTGACGCTGAAAGACCCATTCAAGAGACCGACGGTTCTCGAGCTGTTGCCGAAGTTGAAAAGGCGTGTGTTTCCTGTGGGCAGGCTGGATCTTAACAGCGAGGGGCTTCTTTTATTAACCAATCACGGGGAATTGGCGAACCGTTTGATGCATCCCCGCTACCGCATCAAAAAAGTCTACGAAGTGAGGACAAAAGGAATCCCTTCCCGGAAAAGTCTCCAGAGATTGGAGAAGGGGATACACCTTGATGGGAAGAAAACAGCGCCGGCCAAGGTCACTCATCTGGGGGCTGATTCGAAAAATGCAAGGATCCGTATCGAATTGACCGAGGGGAGAAAGCGGGAAATCAGACGGATGTTCGAAGCCATCGGCTACAGCCTCTTCTCTTTAAAACGGATAAATTATGCGGGTATAGCGATAGGGACTCTGAAAAAGGGACAGTGGCGCTATCTCACGCCATCCGAAATTACCCACCTCAAGAAACTTGTCGGTCTGGATTAGAAATTCATGAGTTTTTGTTCTTTTCAGGAGATGCAGCAAACGTCTTCCAACTTTTAGCCAATCTTTGCATTTCTTCATCAACCATGTAATTCACAGTCCCTTCTTCAAGCGATCCATCCTTCTTGGTTTTTCCTGCTTTGATCCCCGTGAGGATTTCGATCCCCTGGTCGATATTCTTCACGGGATAAATGTGGAATTGGCCTTTTGCAACGGCTTCGACCACATCTTTTCTCAGCATCAAATTCTGGACATTCTGATGCGGGATGATGACTCCCTGCGCTCCTGTCAATCCTTTGCTCTTACAGACTTCGAAAAACCCTTCGATCTTTTCGTTGACTCCCCCGATAGGCTGGATCTCACCTTTTTGGTTGAGAGACCCTGTGACCGCAATATCCTGCCTCAAAGGAAGTTTTGAGAGGCTTGAGAGTATGGCATAGACTTCGGTCGATGAGGCACTGTCGCCATCTACACCAGAGTAAGACTGCTCAAAGGCAAGACTCGCTGATAATGAAAAAGGTTTGTTCTGGGCATATTTTCCCCTGAGATATCCACCAAGAATAAGAACACCCTTGTTGTGTGTTCGGCCACTCAGGTCTGCTTCTCTTTCGATGTTTATCACACCGGCCCGGCCAACGGCAGTGTTTGCCGTGATGCGCGTTGGCTTGCCGAAGGCATATCCTCCCATTTGGTAGACCGAGAGGCCATTGACTTGGCCTATAACACTGCCCTTGGTGTCGATCATGATGGTTCCTTCTTCGATCATCTCCTGGATCTTATCCTCAATAAGGCCCACGCGTTCGAAGCGTTCCTCGAGGGCCTTTTCCACGTGACTTCGACTGACGATTTTTTTCGTGTCCTTTTTCGCAAAATAACTGGCTTCTCGAATGACATCCGCAATGATGTTAAAACGTGTGGATAGTTTTCTCTGTCTCCCTGCGATTCTTGTTCCGTACTCGATGATGGCCGTGATCCCCCCCTTGTTGAAGGGCTGCAGATTGTCGTCTTCTGTTATTTTTTTAATGAAGGCCACGTATTCCAGTATGGTTTTTTTATCCTTATTCATCTCTGAGTCGAATTCTGCTTTGATCTTGAAGATTTTCTTAAAATCTTCGTCCATGTAATAGAGCAGGTTGAAGATGTAGGAATCACCGATCATGACCACCTTCACATCGATGCTGATGGGCTGGGGTTTGAGACGGCTAGTTGAGACTAAGTAAATCGACATAAAATTCTGAATTTCAAGCGTTTGATTCCGAAGAGTTCTTTTCAGAGTATTCCACACGCCCGGCTCGATGAGGGCATCCAGTGCGTTTATGATGAGATAGCCTCCGTTGGCTTTCAGGAATGAACCCGCTTTAATTTTAGTAAAATCCGTCTGGAGAAGTCCGAAACGGTTCATGGTCGATTCGATGGAACCAAAAAGATTGATATAATTGGGATTTGTTTCCATGATGACCGGCGCATGTTCCAATTCGGAATTGTCGATAAGGAGGTTGACTTTATATTCCGAGAATGGATCTTGTTGGAACATCTGCGGCTCTTTCTCCTGTTTTTGTGTTCCTTTAAATATATTGATCCGTTTGGTCAGTGTCGCCTCGACATCATCGAGATAGTCCGAAATGACATCATATGCAAAGCTGTTTCTTATCCCCAAAATGGCTCCCTTGATTATGGGAGTGATCGATTCTTGATCCCACTCCTTGAGCAAATGGTGTGTTTCTTCTTCTGTTTCTTTCATCTGCTTGAAAACTTCCTCCAGCTTTCCCGTCAATTTCTCGTATTTTTCCTTGAGTTCTTCCAGTTTCTCTTTGGCAAATTTTTCCTCTCTCACCAGATTTTCAAGCTGGGGGAACGGTGTGGGTTTTCCCTCTATCACGGGGATGAGATCAGGCTTGACATAAAGCCCCATCTGGACCTGAATGACTGAGAATCCTTCTTTGGCGACTTCTTCCTCGAATGTTTTGAGGATCTCTTTCTGCTTCTTCTGCTGAACTTCGATGATGCTGTCCCGCTTTTCCGTAAAATAGGAGCTTTTTAGGAGTTCAGGAATATTTGTTTTCAGCATCTCGATCAGATGTTCCATGGCGTCTCGAAATAGCCTGCCTTTTCCTGAGGGAAGAGTTATCAAGGTTGGTTCATCGGGGACCTTAAAGTTATTCACAAACAGGATATCATCAGGAGTTTTATCCTCTTTCTCCAATTTTTCGAGGAGCTGTTTGATGGTTGTGGTTCGTCCAGTTCCTACCAATCCGGTGATGAAGATGTTGTAGCCAAGGCTTTTGACATCAAGGCCTGTTTGAATGGAACGGATAGCTCTATTCTGCCCGATGATCCCTTCGCAAGACTTACACTCCTCACTGCTAGCGAAGGGGATTTTATCCGGGTCCAGTCTCCACGCTAACTTTTCCGGGGGTAATTCTTTAAACGATGTTATTTTTTTCACTTGATCTATCTCCTTACACTTCCATTGTGTCTTTCGAGGTATTCAAATTTTTAGCACAAATTCTCTCTAAACACAACTTCTCCGTCTTCAGGGCAAGCATTTCCAAATCCGTGATGAATGAAATCCGAGTGTCCCAATTGGTGATTGCGAAAACGAACAACGAGACATCAGCAGGATTCTCTCTATTCTAGATGTAGGGACCGTTTCCCAAACGGTCCGTTCGGGGAACGGACCCTACATAGAGAAAAAATGCTGCTAATAAGATATGAAATGGTTTTTAAATATTAATTTGGCAGTAGCTTTTATGAATAATTCAGGATAAATGTTAGTGCAAAATCAAAAGTTATCTGATAAAATAGACGAAATTCAGGAGGGCTTTGGCGTGAATACTATTCGTATAGAAAAGGTCACTACGAAAAAGGATCTTAAGGCATTCATTAAGTTCCCTTGGGAAGTCTACAAGGGTGATCCCAATTGGGTTCCCCCTCTGATCATGGATGTGAAGGAAAAACTCGATAAAAAGAAAAATCCCTTTTTCGAACATTCTGAAATGGAGTTATTCTTAGCCTATAAAGATGGAAAGATCACGGGAAGGATCGCTGCCATAGTCGATGATAATCACAATGAATTTCATGAGGAGAAGGTGGTCTTTTTCGGCATGTATGAATGCTTTGATGACCTAGAAACAACTCAGACCCTGCTGGATAAGGTCGCTGCATGGGGATTGGAAAGGGGTATGGATACGCTCCGGGGCCCCATGAACCTGTCCATGAATGATGAGTGCGCTTTCCTGCTTGAAGGCTTTGACTCCCCTCCGATGATTATGATGACCTACAATCCCCGCTATTATTTAGACTTGATGGAGCAGTCCGGATTGGTAAAGGCCAAGGACCTGTATGCCTTTTATATGGATGCAACGGAGGCCATGGTAAAAAAGATCCAAGGCATCGTGAACAAGATCAAGAAAAAAACCAACGTGACTTTAAGGTCAATGAACATGAAGAAGATCGATGAGGAAGTCGAGAAGATCAAGTACGTCTATAATAATGGCTGGGAGAAAAATTGGGGTTTCGTCCCGTGGACAGAGAATGAGATGGACCACATGGCCAAGAAACTCAAGACCTTCTCCGATCCCGATATCATAATCATCGCTGAAGAGAAAGGAAAGCCTGTGGGATTTGCTTTTGCTCTGCCGAATTACAATGAAGTGCTCATAAAACTGAACGGGAGACTCACGCCTATCGCTATGCTCAGGTTTTTGATATACCGAAAGAAGATCGAGAGTGTTCGAGCCGTTGTGTTCGGAATTCTCGAAGAGTACAGGCAGACAGGATTGAGCTATCTGCTGTATGCTAAGTTTGAAAAAAACGTTAGAAGAAAAGGATATAAATGGGGGGAGACTTCCTGGCAACTCGAGGATAACGATGCCATCAATCGCTTTGTCCAATCGATCGGAGGAGAGGTTTACAAGAAATATCGCATTTTTGAGAGGAGCATTTCTTAATTGAGGAGGGCATGTGGGCTATAAAAATTTGCTGACTCGGAAACAGGATGGCGTGGGCTGGATCATCATCAATCGGCCGGATAAATTGAATGCCCTGAATACCAAAACTATTAAAGAGCTGTATGAAGCGTTTCTTTCGTTACAGGAAAGTCCTGATGTGCGGGCGATCATCCTGACAGGTTCTGGAGAGAAGGCCTTCATTGCCGGTGCTGATATCGGCGAATTGGCTCAACTCGAATTCTCTACAGGGAAAGACTATGTTTTGGAAGGGCAGGAACTGTCCAAGTTGATAGAAAACTTGAGAAAGCCAGTCATTGCAGCCATAAATGGGTTTGCACTGGGGGGTGGTACGGAAATGGCCTTGGCCTGTCATGTCCGTATTGCATCGGATAACGCCAAAATGGGTCAGCCTGAGGTAAAGTTAGGTCTCATTCCTGGCTTTGGCGGAACACAGAGGTTGGCGAGACTTGTCGGAAAGGGGATAGCCATGGAACTTATCCTCACGGGCAGGATCATCGATGCCCAAGAGGCTTTCCGGATCGGATTGGTTAACAGAGTCGTACCCCAAAGTGAGTTGATTCCCCATTGTGAGGCATTAGCGAAAGAAATGATCGCCAATGCGCCTCTGGCGCTCGAGTATGCGATCAAAGCCATAAATATCGGATTAGACAAGACCTTGGGAGAAGGGCTTTTGAACGAAGCAGAGTTGTTCGGCAAGTGTTGCGAAACAGAGGACAGCAAAGAGGGGACCAAAGCCTTCTTGGAGAAAAAGAAAGCAGACTTTCAAGGCAAATAAAGGGAGAACGAAATGGATACTTACCAGGGAAAACTCCAAGCCAAAGGCTTGAAGATCGGCATTATACTGAGCCGGTTCAACCAATTCATATCGGAAAGACTGCTCGAAGGAGCGATGGATGCCCTCTATAAACTGGGAGCCGAAGACAAGGACATATCGTTGTACAAAGTCCCTGGTTCTTTTGAGATCCCCGTTGTCACCAAGAAGCTGGCTTTGGCGAAGAAAGTGGATGGGATCATTTGTTTGGGTACACTCATCAGGGGCGACACACCCCATTTTGACTTCTTGAGCGCCGAGGTCACGAAAGGTCTGGCACAAATAAGCATGGACGATGGGGTTCCGGTCTCATTTGGTGTCCTGATGGTCGATACCATTGAACAGGGGATCGAGCGTGCGGGGACCAAAGCGGGGAACAAGGGTTATGATTCTGCCTTTTCCCTGATCGAGACCTTGAATCTTTTAAAGGATGCAGGCCTTTAAATCCAAATAGCCTTTTGTATGGGAAAGCGAAGAAAGGCCCGGGAAAGTACCCTCCAGATTCTTTTCCAGCTTGAATTCAACGATTCTGATGCTGAGAAAGCGTTCCGACTATACTGGAAGGACAAAAAGGCCACAAAGGAAGTTAAAGATTACTGCAAGTGGCTCATTAAGGGGGTAATCTCCCATCGAGAAAGTATCGATAGGAGTATTCAATCTGTTTCTGAGCGCTGGCGACTCTCGCGAATGCCAGTCGTGGACCGCAATATCCTTCGTATGGCGGTTTTTGAGCTTCTATATGAGGAAGATGTCGCGCCTGCAATCGTCATCAACGAAGCGATCGAGATCGCCAAGAAATTCAGCAGCGAGCAGGCCGCAGCATTTATAAACGGTGTTCTGGACACTTTAAGAAAAAATGCCAATGGAATAAAGGAATCTTTAAGGGACAAAAAGAATGACTGAGCCAAAAGAAAAAACACAACCGGATCTGCCTGAGGAACAAGACCTCTCTGAAATAACCGAACAAGAAGTTGTTCGCAGGGACAAAATGCAAAAGCTAGCCCAAGAAGGGGTTGAGCTTTTTCCTCATAAAGTCGAAAAAACACATGTTGTCTTCGATATCGTCTCTCAGTATGCAGATTTGACCAATGAGGAATTGGAGGCGAAGAAGATTTCCGCTGTAGTTCCGGGAAGGATCCTCTCGATCAGAAAAATGGGCCGGGCAATATTCCTCCACATTGCTGATAGCAGGGCGAAACTTCAAGTCTATCTCCGTGAGGATAAACTTGGCAAAGAGAAGTTCTCCCAATTTTTTTTACTGGATATCGGAGATATCATTTCTGTCGAGGGGAATTTGTTCAAAACCAGAACGGGCGAGCTGACCATACTCTGCAAATCGTACACTTTTTTGGCCAAGTGTCTTCATCCCCTCCCTGAAAAGTGGCACGGTCTTCAAGATGTTGAACTGCGCTACAGGAAGAGATACCTCGATTTGATCATGAATCCCGAACAGAGAGATGTGTTCAGGTTGCGGAGCACGATGATCTCTCACATCAGGAGGTTTTTTGACCAGAAGGGTTATATCGAGGTCGAAACTCCGATGATGCATTCCATTCCAGGGGGAGCTTTAGCCAAGCCTTTTAAGACTTTCCACAATGCTTTGGGAATAGACCTCTATCTGCGGATCGCCCCTGAGCTTTTTTTAAAACGTCTGATTGTGGGTGGTTTGGAGAAGGTCTACGAGATCAACAGGAACTTCAGGAATGAGGGGATCTCTTCCGAACACAATCCCGAGTTCACCATGCTCGAGTTTTATGAAGCCTACACAGACTATTTCGACATGATGGAGCTGACCGAAGAGCTTATCCATGAACTCGCCATGACACTCCTCCAGAGCGATGAGATTCCCTATGGAGAACATATAGTGTCCTTGAAGAAACCGTGGAAAAGGATAAAGCTCATGGATGCGCTCATCCAATACAGCGGGTTGTCGCCCAGTCGCTTCGAAGATCAGGAGGGGATCGTGGAATATGCGAAGACCTTAGCCCCCAAACAACAGGCACTCTCCTACGGGAAAGCCTTGGATATCATTTTTGATAAACATGTGAAGCAAAATCTTATTCAGCCCACCTTTGTGATGAATCCCCCCAGGGAGATATCGCCTCTGGCCAAAGCGTCAAAAACCAATCCCGAGGAAGCGGAACGTTTCGAGCTCGTCATGGCAGGTATGGAGATCGCCAATGCTTTCACCGAATTGACAGATCCTGCAGAACAGAAGAAAAGATTCGAACAGCAAACGAAAGAGCGAGAAAAAGGGGATGAAGAATCCCATATGGTCGATATGGATTATATCGAAGCATTAGAATACGGTCTTCCACCCACTGGCGGAGAAGGGATCGGCATCGATCGGCTTGTCATGATCTTTGCAAACAGAAAATCTATCCGGGAGGTTATTCTTTTCCCTTTGCTCCGTCCGAAATAACTTTAAATATTTACAGTTTTATGATTATGGTTTATTCTAACGTCTCTTTTGTTGCAAAATGTATCTAGGCATTACGAATTTCGAGTTTTACGCTAAGAACTGTGAGTATCTGATATGAGTTTCGAGTATTTTGTAGCTAAACGTTATTTGACAGCCAAGCGAAAACAGGCGTTCATCTCTGTTATTACCTTTATTTCGATTTTGGGGATCACCATCGGCGTTATGGCTCTGATCATTGCCATTGCCCTTATCACGGGCTTTCAAGGAGATGTCCAGGACAAGATCCTCGGCTCTACCTCGCATATCATCATTCGGGACTATTCAGAGGGGGGATTACAGGATTATGATCAACTCATTTCACAAGTAAGAGGCGTGGAAGGGGTAATCAATGCCTCTCCTGTTGTGCTGGATACTGTTCTCATCACGGGCTTTGTCAAAAGCCAGGGGGCAATGCTGCGAGGTGTTGATTTTGAGATAGAGAAGGAGTCCTCTCCCTGGCTCCAGGACCTTTCGATGGGAGACCTTCCAGACCCGGAAGCAAAAAGAGATGGGATCCTTCTCGGGCGTGACTTGTCCTTCACCATCGGGGCCACAGTAGGGGATAAGGTGACAGTGCTGACATCATCTTCGCGCTTGTCACCTATGGGACCTTTGCCTAGGATGAGACAATTTGTTGTGACAGGGATCTTCCACACGGGATTGTACGATTTCGATTCCGCGGCGGCACTGGTGTCTTTGAGGGCGGCTCAAAGGGCGTTTAACCTTGAAAACAGCATCAATCTCATCCAAGTCAGGATCGCAAATATCTTTCGAGCTCCAAGAACAGCCGAACAGATCAAAGAGCTTTTGCCGCCCCAGGCTTATGCTATTACCTGGATGGAACTCAACAAGGCTCTCTTTTCAGCTTTGAGACTAGAAAAACAGCTGATGTTCCTGACCATCACTCTTATCGTTTTTGTTGCAGCTCTGAATATCATCGCCACTCTCATCTTGATGGTCATGGAGAAGACGCGGGATATCGGGATCCTTAAGGCAATGGGAACAACCTCGCGCAGCATCAGAAAAATATTTTTCTTTCAGGGTGCTATGATTGGTGTCATCGGTACAGCACTGGGGACAGCTTTGGGTCTGCTCTGGTGCTGGCTGGCCAATACTTTTGAGCTCATCAAAGTTCCTCAGGAGATCTATGTGATCGCTTTTGTTCCATTCCGCATCAAACCCCTGGATTTATTGATGATCATCGGCGTGACTCTCCTCATCAGCTTTTTATCGACGCTCTTTCCCTCTCATCGAGCATCCAAGGTAGACCCCGTGGAGGCATTGAAGTATGAATGATGTACTGGTCGCCAATGGATTGAGCAAGGAGTATCCTCTTCCTGATGACACGTTGTGTGTTTTTGAGAACCTCGAGTTTTCTTTGGCCAAAGGTGAGCTGATTGCGATCATGGGTGTCTCAGGAGTGGGCAAGACGACCTTGCTCAACCTGTTTGGCGCATTGGACAGACCGAATAAGGGGAAAGTCTTTATCGAGGGAGAGGATGTTTTTTCTAAGAATGAGGATGAGTTGGCAGAGATAAGAAACCGTCATATTGGTTTTATCTTTCAGTTTTATCACCTTCTTCCTGAATTTACAGCTGTGGAAAATGTGAGTTTTCCCCTTCTCATCCGTGGCGTCGATAGAAAGGAGGCCTTCGCAAAAGCCATCGATAAACTCGATGAGGTCTCATTGACAGATAAGGCTGCTCTCAGGCCTGTGCAGCTCTCAGGCGGTGAGCAACAGAGGATAGCTATTGCCAGGGCCTTGGTCAACGATCCAAAAATTCTGTTGGCCGATGAACCCACCGGCAACTTGGATTGGAAGACAGGCCTCAAAATACTCAAACTCATTGAAAACCTCCATCGGAGTAAGGGCTTATCCTCGATCCTGGTGACACATAATGAAAAAGTCGCTCGATTTTGCCAGAGAGCCTATCTTATGGAAAACGGGATATTGAAACTTTTGCCCTCCCCCTGACGTTTTACTAACGTGGCATCAATAACGTAAAACGTGAGACCAAAGACATAAAACGTAAAACGTGAAATGTAAAACTTAGATAAGGGCTATTTTTTCCCTGGAATTAAAGGGAAATCGTTTCACGTTTCACGTTTTACGAATGTTTATTTTTATGCGTAAATATGGTATAAGGAAAGGACAATGAGAAGAACTATATACGTGTTGATTTTCTTGTGTTTACCCCTGTTCCTTATGGGTCAGGAGATGGTTGAGAGGATCGAGATCGAAGGGAACGATCGTGTGACCCGGGAGACGATTCTTTACTATCTCTCATCACAGGAAGGGGATTATTTCAGTCTAGAGCTATTACAAAGGGATTTTAAAGTCCTATGGTCTACCGGATTCTTTGCAAATATAAAGATAGAACAGTTTCCTGGGACACAAGGGAAGGTCATTAAGATCGTAGTTGAAGAGAATCCCGTGATAAGGGAAATTGTCTACAAAACGGGTAAAAAGCTCAAAGAAGACGATATCGTCAATAAATTGAAAGAGAAAAATGAGTATATGCTTCCTTATTCCTACTACAGCCCGAATAAGATCCAGCAGATAAAGAAGACGATCGAAGAGCTGCTGGCAGAAAAGGGCCTGACTTCCGGAAAGGTAGAAACACAAGTCAACACTAAGGGAAAAAATGAACTGGAAGTCGTGTTCAACATCGATGAAGGCCCAAAGATCAGAGTAGGAGAAATCGTTTTCGAGGGGTCACCTAAATTGCTGGAGAGCACGCTACAGCGTGCCTTCAAGGAGAACAAAAAACACGGGCTTATCACCTGGATCATGGGGAAAGATACGTACAAACAGAATAAACTGGCCGAAGACATCGCCAATCTGAAAAAAGTGTATCAAGAACACGGGTACATGGAAGCTGTGATCGGTGAACCCCGGATCGAAGAGTATGAAAAAAGAACCGTAACCTTCAAGAAACAGACGATGAAACGGATCGTCATCCCGGTCAACGCGGGATACAGGTACTCTGTTGGCGAAGTCAAAATCGAGGGTAACCAAGTCTTCAATTCAGACTATTTGCGGTCGCTCATCCTGTACAAAGAGGGTGATATCTACAGCACCAAAGTACGCGAAAAGGCTGTGACGGACATCGGAGAACTCTATCAAAACTTCGGTCATCTTTATGCACAGATCCGGCCGGTTGAAAGCCTCGACCCAAAGAACAAAAAAGTGAATGTCGTATACAATATCTATGAAGGCGAAATCGCTGTCCTTCATCGACTCAACATCAGGGGAAATACCTATACCAAAGATAAGGTCATACGAAGAGAGATGTTGCTTAGAGAGGGGGACGCGTTCAGCTTTGCTCTGTTCAAGGACAGTCTTTTGCGCATGAACCAGTTGGGACTGGTCGAGCTTGATGGTGAGCCAGATATCCAACCCAATCCTGAAGACCCGACTCAGATCAATGTCAACCTTAGAGTCACTGAGCTCCAGAGAAACAACATTCAGTTCACGGCTGGATACAGCGGTTACCAAGGTGCGTTTGTGGCCATCAGCTATGGGACCGTGAATTTTCTCGGTGCTGGCGAAAAGCTCGACTTGATGTTTCAGTACGGAAAGAGAGTCAGAAACTATATGTTTGGCTTCACAGAACCGTATATCTTTGATAGACCCATGTCGGTGGGATTCAATATATACAACAGGTGGATCGTCTACCCCTACCTCTATGACCGCAAGGGAAAAGGTATCGACCTGACGTTTGGAGCGCGAATCCAAGGCTATTGGAGAACCAGTATCACCTACGGGTATGAATACGTGGACATCCAAGCGGCCAGCGAGACGTATGAGGATGGTGATCCGTATTATCCCTCTGGAGGCTATGGTGGTTATGGTGGTGGTTATGGTGGGTATGGGAGGTATCCCGGTTATGGGGGCTACGGTCAATACACCATAAGCAGCATTTACCCGACAATTTACAGGAATACAGTCGATAGCCCTTTGACACCTTCAAGGGGAGCGCTCTATCTCATCGGATTTAAATTCTCCGGTACGTTTTTGGGTGGAGATATCGATCTGATCAAACCGCGACTCGAATTGTCGCGGTTCATACCGACCTTCATGCGACAGTCCATAGGCATGCATCTGGAGCTTCAGTATGTGTACCCGCTGCAAAATTCTGCTGTTCCATTCTGGGAGAGGTTCTACCTTGGTGGTGAGAGATCGCTCAGAGGATACGAGATTTATTCTGTCGGCCCACGGACTATCACCGGCCAGAATATCGGGGGAGAAAAATCGGTTGTCTTCAACTTGGAGTACATCATGCCTGTGGGTGGGCCACTGTATACGATATTGTTCTTCGATGCGGGGAATGCTTATGCCAGAAATCAAAATTTCAGCTTTGACAATTTGTACACATCTGCAGGTTTGGAAGTCAGGATATTTGTTCCTGCGCTTAGGGTTCCTTTTCGGCTGATATTTGCATATAATAACCGTTTGACACCGCAAAACCGTAATCATTTTAATTTCCGCTTTGCGATCGGAACGACGTTTTGACAAAAAACTAACTCGAATTCTCATTAGGAGGCAAAAGATGAGTCTAAGGAGCACAAGCAAAATTGTATTAATTCCCCTTGTTGTTTTAGCCATTTTGGTCACTTTAGGTTACTCCCAGCAAGCGGTCAAGATCGGAGTCGTCAACTCTCAGGACGTCCTCGAAAAGTCCGCTGAAGGGAAAAGAGTCATGGCACAGATCCAGGACAAGGACAAGCAGAATCAGAGTCGATTGGGCACACTGGATGAAGATATCCGGAACCTGGAAACACGGATCAACACACAGAGACTGACGCTCACCAATGAGGCGATGATGCAGCTAAGCTCTGATCTGGAGAAAAAACGGACAGAGAGAAAACGCTTTGCTGAAGATTCTCTCAGAGAGATGCAAGAGTTTACAGGCCGTCTTTTCCAGAGAGTACAAACTGAACTGTTGCCTATCATTGAGCAGGTTGGCAAAGAAAAAAATCTGGATATCATTTTAGATCTGGCCAGGAGTGGAGCGATTTATTTCAATCCCACGATCGATCTGACCCAAGAAGTCATCACCAAGTACGATGCCTCAAAAGCCTCAAGATAATAAAGCTGTACTCAATATCCAACAAATACTGGGGATGCTTCCCCACCGTTATCCTTTTTTGTTGATCGATAGGGTGCTGGAGTATGAAGAGGGGAAGTCGCTTGTTGCGATAAAGAATGTCACCTACAATGAGCCGTTTTTTCAGGGGCATTTTCCCGGTCTTAAAGTTATGCCGGGTGTGCTGCTCGTTGAAGCCGTCGCCCAGGCGGGGGGTATACTGCTCTACTTATCCATTCCTGATCCGGAGAAAAAACTCGTCTTTCTGAGCAAGATCGATAAAGCCAAGTTCAGAAAGCCAGTGATTCCCGGAGACCAGGTCCGTCTGGAAGTCGAAATTATAAAGATGAAGACCAAATTTTGTCATTTGAAGGGCAAAGCCTTTGTTGACGGAGATGTCGTTGTCGAGGGTGAGATCATGGCTTCCTTGATGGACATCGAGGGTTTGAATGTGCAAGGATGAAACCTATGTGCATCCATCTGCCTTAGTTTCTTCCAAAGCCCGTTTGGATTCTGGTGTTTGGGTGGGACCCAGGTCCATAATCGGGGAAAATGTCTCCATCGGGAAAAACACGAGGATCGATGCTCAAGTCTACATAGATGGACATACGGAAATTGGAGCAGAATGCCGTTTCTGGCCATTCATATCGATTGGAACGGAGCCTCAGGATCTGACTTATGATGCTCAGGACACAGTCGTCAAGATTGGGGACAAGAACATCTTTCGAGAATTCATAACAGTGAATAGAGGGACAGCGAAAGGTGGCGGGACAACTGTTATCGGTAGTGATAACTACTTCATGGCATACTCACACGTTGCCCACGATTGTGTTGTCGGGAACGGAACGGTCTTTATGCATGGTGCCACTTTGGGGGGACACGTATCTGTCGATGATTCCGCTACGGTGGGTGCGATGGGAGGGGTGCATCAATTCTGCCGCATAGGCAAGTATGCCTTTATCGGTGGAAAATCCACTATCACCCAAGATGTTCTACCCTTTTGCCGCGTGGCTGGAGAGCGGCCGACGCAATTTTATGGATTAAATAGTATCGGTCTCCGGAGAAAAGAATTTTCGAGAGATAGGATCAAGGCCCTCAAAGAGATGTTCGAGATCATCTTCTATTCTGATCTAAACACGAGCCATGCCCTCTCCAGAATAGAGGAGGAATTCCCTCCAAGTGAAGACCGGGATGACATAATCTCGTTCATCCGGTCCTCTAAGCGGGGATTCGTTAAAAAACCGGGGGACCGATGGGAAGCCGACTTGGAATAATCGCGTCTTCTGGCGAGATCCCATTCCTTATCCAAGAAAAAGCATCAGAAAAGGGCTATACGTGTGTAGTCGCAGCGATAGAGGGACAGGCAGGAAAATCCTCTTCGGAAGACACTGAGCTCATCCAATGGTTCAATGTGGGGGATATTCAAGATGTCGTGTCTTACTTTAAAACAAACGGTGTCTCCGAGGTCATCTTTGCGGGAAAGATCGATCCTCGAGTCATCTACGATAAGACACAGTTCAACCTCACCGCACTTCGTATCCTGGATTCGGGGAAAGACAAAAGGCCAACATCCATTATTGAGAAGGTGATTTTATTTTTTGGAAAACAGGGCATATCCGTTATCGACCCCACACCTTTTCTTTTGTCCTTTTTCTGTGAAAAAGGAGTCATCACACACACGCAAGCGTCCAGAGAGATGGAGTTGGATATTGCGTTCGGTTGGGAAATGGCTAGGAATATCGCTGATTCTGATATCGGTCAAACTGTTGTCGTCAAGGACAGAGCGATCGTTGCCATTGAAGGTATGGAAGGCACGGATGAAACGATAAAGCGTGGAGGCCGTCTAGCTGGCAAGGGAACAACAGTGGTCAAAGTGAGTCGGATGAGTCAGGATCCCAGAATCGATCTTCCTGCAGTGGGTTTGGCAACAGTTCAAAGTCTCGCCGCGGCAAAGAGTTCTGTGCTCTGTTTCGAGGCTGGCCAGATGCCTTTCTTCCAAAGACAAGAGGCGGTATGTCTTGCTGATTCCCAGGGCATCGTCATCATCGCAAAATAATTCCTGTCCTCCTCGAGGATGAATGTTATTCCGAATTGAAATGTAGGGACCGTTTCCCAAACGGTCCGTTCGGGGAACGGACCCTACAAAAAAAGAATCAACCTCATTTTGCAAACGCTTTTTCCGAAGTTGAAATATGCTTTAAATATAAACAAAAATAGGTATAATAATTGTTTGGAGCTTAGTCCATGGATAAAGTGAGAGTCGGGATCATCGGAGTCGGATACTTAGGGACACAGCATGCGCGAATTTTGTCCTACCTCGAAGAAGCAGATCTGAAGGGAGTGGCGGATATCGATTTTAAAAAAGCGATGCAGATTGGGAATCGCCATGGCGTTCAGTATTATGAGAATTTCGAAGAGATGCTCGACGAGATAGACGCAGGCATCGTTGCAACTCCCACATCAGAACATTTTTCCGTTTCCATGGAATTGTTGAATAAGGGGAAGTCCGTTCTGGTAGAAAAACCCATCACCGAGACGATTGAACAAGCGGAGCAGCTTGTGTCTTATGCAAAGAAGAATGGGATGCTTCTTCAAGTAGGCCATCTTGAGAGATTCAACCCGGCAGTCGAAGCGATAGAGAACATGATCACAGAACCGAGGTTCATCGAGGTCCAGAGATTGGGGTCCTTTTCCACAAGGGGAATAGATGTAGATGTTGTCCTTGACCTTATGATTCATGATCTGGATATCATCATGTCGCTCATCAAGGATGAGGTCAAAGTCATCAAGTCTTCTGGCATTCATGTCCTTTCCGATAAGATCGATATTGCCAACGCCAGGCTTGAGTTTGGATCGGGATGCGTGGCCACTCTCACCGCCAGCCGTGTTCACCAGGGAAAAGTGAGAAAACTCAGGATTTTTGAGCCCACATCCTATTATTCCATCGATTACATTGACCAGGAAGTCAAGGCGTTCCCCCTCAACGGACGCCAGACAGATATCAAAACATTGAAGATCAAGAAGGAAGAGCCCCTGAAAAAAGAACTTCAGAATTTTTTCCAGTGTATCCGTGATGGCAAAATGCGGAAAGTCAGCGGAGAAGAGGGGCTGCGTGCTCTCAAACTGGCATTCAGTGTCCTCGAGGAAGCCTCCACTTAATCCTGTTACGTCCTCTATTTAATAATTTTGATGAGAGAGTTACGGAGAGGAGTGTCACTGAGTTCCATCCCATTCATGATCGCAAACCTGGGCCAGAGATCTTCCTTTATCCCTGCTTCCTGGAGGATTTTCTGAAGGTTCTGTCTTCCGTTGGATTTGTAGAGCTTGATCCGCTTGGGCTGCCGGTTGAGATAGGCTCTGTTTGTGAGTCTGCTGAATGAACCGACGAGTCTGTCAAACTGGTTGTCATATTGATCGAATTTTGCGATCGTGCTGAGCGCTGTGAACGTATAGATGTAAGATCCGTACTTGATAAAAGATAAAAGGACTCTCAAGTCGGAACTGTCCTGCGGGGAATAATCAAAAAGTTGCTGGTAAGCGGCTAAACCGTTGATCCTCCGATTCTGGTCCCTGAGGAATTGTAAGTTCTGGACATCTGCCGTCATTTTTTGTGCATAGGTGCGGAGGTCCTCTGAGCTTTTTTCCGCTTGGAGGATAACAGCCGCTTCTCCGTCATCGGAACCCATGATGACCTGAGAGGGCATGTTCTGAAGCTGCCAGGCTTGGGGAAAGCCGAAAGAAAAGCGCATTTCAGGATGATAAAATGTGTTCTTTTCCACATAACCCTGGCGGGGGTCATCGCCGTACACCATGTTCTCGACTTGGTTCAGATAAGGTGCAGGTTTAACCTGAAGTTTGCGGTCACTCTCGAGCAGCATGCCTTTTGTGTTTTGGATGCGCTCGCTCGTAAGAGGGTGAGTGGAGAGAAATCCTGGAATAGAATGTTTACCGGAGAGGTCTCCCATTTTTTCGAGAGATGCAAAAAAGCCGATCATCTCTCCTGGGTTGTATCCACCTTTCCGGGAGTATTCGACGCCCAATTGGTCTGCCTGCCTCTCGTCATCCCTGCTGTACTTCAAGAAGAGGAACTGGATCCCAACTCCGGCAACTCCAGCGATATCAGCGACAGTTTTGTTCAATGCACTGCCCACGGCTAGCCCTGCGCCGAAGAGTGTCTGTTCACTCATCCTGTGGATGCTGTGACGGGCGTTGACGTGGCCCAGTTCGTGGCCAAGGACAACCGCTAGTTCTGCCTCGGATCTCATGAGAGCCAGGATGCCTCGTGTAACATAGACATATCCGCCAGGAACAGCAAAGGCATTCACGACTGGAGAGTCGAGCACAGCGAAGTGGTACTCAAGATGGGGCCTGTGAGTGTGAGGTCCAAGAGATGCTCCGACTCTTGAGACATAGTCATTCAAAGCAGGATCATTGTAGATTCCGTATTGATTCCGGATCTGAACATCTGTTTGTTTGCCGATTGCGATCTCATCCTGCTCTGAGTATAAACTCAGCTCTTTCTTCCCTGTGACGGGATTCACTGCACATGAGGCGAAAAACACCACAAAAAACCAAAGAATGTATACGCAATATTTTTTCATTTCCACGGCATGAATCGAAATCTAATTCATGGCAAACAGGCTATCTTCCAGTGCAGAATTGAACTTGACCTCTGTGATGGTCATGGTCATGAATTCTTCACCGTCTTGGTAAGAAACCAGAGTGTGTGCAACCATGATCCCATCGACTTTTTTATAGTCTGAAAAGAAGGTTTCCGCTTCGACCTCGATGCCTATATTATTGAGAGTTTTTCCTTTCCCTTTGTAGGCGAGATAGGTGTCTGGGTCGATATAGAGAGTCGATTTGTAGCCGTCTGCATAGGCCTGTTCCAGAACAAGATAATCCTTGCCTTCCATGTTTTCTTTGCCTTTGTAGGCAAAGGTGATCCCTAATTTTTTCGGATCGAGATAGACAGAGTTCCCCAAGGATTCCCTCTTCATGTATTCCGCTTGCTGTTCGGACATCTCTTCTGTCATGCCCGTTTGAGGATTGGTACCCCATGCGATCTCTCCATCACACGCTTGGGTGATCACCATTCCCATGACTTCGATATCAAAACGGGATTTGTTAGGCTCTTTTTGATAGATGATGATCGTTGCGTTCAGGCCCATCTGTGTCAGGTCCATCGATCCCGAGATCGTCGTATCCTGGATTTTTTCAAGAACTTTCCTGCCACCCATAGCGTCGATCATCTTTTTCAGGATGTCGTCCCCCGATTGGCTCTTTGCTGGGATTGCCAAAAAACTGATAATGAGGAAACTTAATGCAAATAGTGAGGTTGTTCTCTTCATTTAATCCTCCTTTTCGTTAGCCTGGACTATTCATAAAAAATGTCGATACTCAATATAACTTATATGATATCTGTATGTTACTTTGATTTGGCTGATTATTTCAATGATCAATATGTTTTCCATATTGATTCTATTAATAATCGACATTTTTTA
>JAGLRY010000310.1 GCA_023135995.1 Candidatus Aminicenantota bacterium
AGCAGGATACCCAAGATAATAGCGATGACTACAGCTTCGATGGGGTGTTTACCGCCCACCTCTACCAGTTTAGAGAGAGAGGTGGCAAAAAGAGCCACAACGAGCATCAGGATCCAGCCAGGAAGAAATTCCTTTTTCATACTATCTCCTCTGCATTTTCATTTGGAACTCTGGCTTTTAAAAACAAGCGCCTATTGTATCGGTCGGCTGCCCCTCTGTCAATGTTAGTGGAGCAGTAGATCCCCCCCCCCGACGCCGGAAAATTAGGAGCATTATAGGGACTGTTCCCTGAACGGTCCGTCATTAAGAACCTGTGAACTTGTCAATTGATTGCGAAAGAGGTATTTTTAGAGGACCGATTGTAGCAATTTTAAAAGAAATGAGAAGAAAAGCATGAAATACGGTTGTTCATCCGAGGTCGGAAAGATAGAAAGTCTTTTGCTGAAACATCCCAAGAAGGCCTTTATCAAGCAGGAGAATATCGATGAACAGTGGGTGGATCTCAATTACATGGGCCGTCCTGATTTTGCGAAAGCAGTCAAAGAGTACGAAGACTTCGTGGCTCTCCTTCAAAAATTCGCACCCGAAATTCATTATTTGCCCAAAAACGATAAAACTGGTCTTGATTCCATCTATGTGCACGATCCTGTGATGATCACTGAACGAGGGGCCATCCTGTGCCGTATGGGGAAGGGAGAACGTGAGGGAGAGCCTTCAGCCGCAGGGGAATTCCTCAATGATCTCAAGGTTCCCATTCTGGGTGCGATTACCGATCCTGGCAAGCTTGAGGGTGGGGATGTGGTTCAATTTGATGAGCGGACTCTGGCCGTGGGACAGGGTTACCGAACCAACGCCGAGGGAATCCGGCAGCTCAGAGAACTGACTAAAGATTTTATCAAAGAATGTGTTGTGGTCCCTTTACCGCATTGGAGAGGTCCCCAGGATGTCCTTCATCTCATGTCTTTTATCAGCCCAGTGGACCAAAATTGCGCTCTGGTCTACTCTCGGTTGATGCCCGTGCCTTTCCGGGAATGGTTGCTTCAAAGAGGCCTGACACTCATAGAAGTGCCGGATGTGGAGTATAAGACGATGGCCTGTAATGTGCTCGCTGTTGCCCCTCGGAAATGTATCATGCTTGTGGGGAATCCTCGCACAAAACAACTCCTCGAGGACGCCGGAGTGGAAGTCTGGGAATATTCCGGGGAGGAAATATCAGGGAAGGGTGCGGGCGGTCCTACCTGCCTCACACGCCCTCTCCATCGAACGAGCTAAGCTCTAGCTATTGAATCCACAGAATACTCAAAATTAAGTTTTCCCGATGGATTTGAGTTTCGTGAAAACAGAGGCATCTTTGTCGAGTCTGTGGTCTACTCGGAGATCGATGTGTATTCTTTGGGCACCCATATCTACCAGTACTTTATGGGTTTTCTCCACGAGTTCAAAAAGAGTTCTCAGGTCTGGTGCCTCGATGGTCGTCGCCATGCCGCCTGTGTAACTCTTCAGGCCAGAGCCTTCGATGACTTTTACCACTTCCTTAACATACCGGCTGACGGAAACCCCTTCACTCGTGGGAAAAATTGCCAATTCACCGATGATCATTTTTCACCTCCTCGGTCGAAAAAACTCAGAACATCTGACATCTTTCTTTGACCTTCTCGAGCTCTGCTTCTGCATCTTCGATCAAGAGATGTATGGCATCCTTGAGTGGCCGGATCTGATCGACCAGCCCGACACTCTGCCCTGCCATCAAAGAGCCCATCTCCACATCCCCCTCCTTCACTGCACGACGGAGGGCTCCTGTCCAGTAAGCTTCCACTTGGTACTGCGCTTCTGAATGAGAGATCTCTTTTCGCTTTCTTTTATCGATAAGGTCGATTTGAAGATCCGAAAAGGAATCATGTCCTTTATTCCTTAAAGCCCGAACAGCCACAACCTTCAAATCTGAGCCGATCTGAGGAGTGGATATCGCATCACGTGCTCGGGCCCGTATGAACGCCTCCTTGAATTTGGGGTGAGTCCGGCATTCTTCGGTGAGGACAAAGAACGTGCCCAGTTGTAC
Source organism: Candidatus Aminicenantota bacterium (assembly GCA_023135995.1). Classification (GTDB taxonomy): domain Bacteria; phylum Acidobacteriota; class Aminicenantia; order Aminicenantales; family Aminicenantaceae; genus WTAW01. The sequence goes on from JAGLRY010000310.1 coordinate 2,060, forward strand.
GCCGGCAGCCCCCATTAGCAGTAGATGGGCCATAAATTCTCCTGTAGCAATTCCCCCTGCAACAAAGACAGGGACTCTATCGACTTTAAAAAGGACCTGCTGAAGGAGAATTCCTAGAGACACATGGCCCACATGTCCTCCGGCTTCAAAGCCTTCCAGGATGAGCGCATCCACTCCCATATCGATGAGACGATGGGCGAGGGATTCCGTAGATGCGAAGCTGAGGACTTTCGCCCCGCTCGCTTTTACACGTTCGATCTCCGGTTTGCGCGGATAGCTTCCGGCAAACACAATAAAAGGAACCCTATTGTCTATGGCCACTTCCAAATGTCGTTTATAGAAGGGGGCAATAGTTATTAAATTGACAGCAAAGGGTTTGTCTGTGAGCTCTTTGGTTTTTTTGATCTCCTCATTAAAAACTTCAGGCTCCATATTTCCTGCAGCCAGACACCCGAAGGCCCCTTCATTACACACCGCCGATACAAATTGACTGTCGGAGATCCACGTCATTGCCCCGGCGATTATGGGGTACCTGACACCTAGGAAAAACTTCCCTTTTTTCCAGAGAGATTCAAGGAGTTGCATCTTATCCTTCCCCAATATTATCTGAAAAAGAAATTTGGATTTTACTATTATATACGCGATTATACCCGCGTTACGTGCCTGAACACCTATTCCAGCCGCAGTTCGGGCATGTCGGGCACTTCTCATCCGGGAGGCTGGCGCCACAGATCTTGCATATCACCGTGAAAAAATCTTTGGCATTTGTTTTTGTCTTACCGATGTGCCTTTCCATCACTTTGGCGATCGCATCCGGAATAGACTGGACCAATCCGCCCTCTGTAAAGACTGGCTCAGAGCCTCCGATCCCCTTGAGTTGACCGATGACATCTTTGGGTTCAACACCGCTTCTCAGTGCTAACGATATCAGCCTCCCCAGGGCTTCGGCATCGGCCATAGTGGAGTACCCGCTCTTACCGATACTTGTGAAGACTTCAAAGGGCTTCT
>JAGLRY010000311.1 GCA_023135995.1 Candidatus Aminicenantota bacterium
ACCCGGGCTACAACGAAGACTTTGTTGTGAGATCAGCTCGCCCGAAGGGTAAAAGATGCTGGCAATAAGATATTGAGTGTTTTTTGAATATAAATATGTCAGCAGATTTTATGAATAATTCAGGATAATAATTTATCTCTGAAATGGAGTGTGTGAATGATTGATCTCGCTATCATCTCAGGATCGGGATTTTACGATTTTCCAGGGCTGGAAGAGCCAGAGGAAAAAACGATCAAAACCTCATTCGGGAGAGCACCTGTGTGGGTGGGGCATGTGAGTCAAAGACAAATTGCTTTCATTGCCAGGCATGGTCTCAGACACACTCATTTACCCAACATGATCAATTTTAGAGCGAATCTGTTGGCGCTAAAAAAATTGGATGTGAAGGCCATTATCTCAACGACCATTTGTGGTGTGCTCGATGCATCATTGCCGCTGGCAAAGCCGGTTGTTTTTTCAGACCTCTATTTTCCTGATAACCGGCTTCCTAACGGTGAGACATGCTCGATCTTCAACGAAAAAGGTGCACCAGACAGAGGTCATTTCATATTCGATAGACCTTTCTCTAAAGAACTCAGACAACAACTTATCGATGTGTCGCAGGCTCCTATCAGGGATGCTGTGTATGCACATGTGAACGGTCCCAGATTCAATTCCAAACCTGAGATTCGAGCTTTCCAATCCCATGCCTCTTTTATAAGTCAAACCGCTGGTCCGGAGGTTGTTCTCGCGGGTGAGCTCGAGATACCCATCGCTCTTCTCGGCTTTGGTGTCGATTATGCGAATGGCGTGTCAGACGCTCCCACTCCCATCGAGGTCTTGCGCTCGAATCTCATCAACAGCAAGAGTGTTTTCCTCTCCATCCTCGAGAAACTGATCAAGGATTTTAAAGAACCTCGTTATACCGGTTTTATCTATAGATTCGATTAGCCCGAGCACCGAGAAGGAGCTTTCGATGAGTGCTTTTGAAACTCAAGTCCAAAAAGATTGCGGATTAGACCTGTATGCTTCAAAATTCGATATACTTCAGGTCAATGTTGGCTTTAGATGTAACCAGAGTTGCCAGCACTGCCATCTGGCCTGCGGTCCCGACCGAAGAGAAATGATAACCTGGGAGACAATGAGAGATGTGATAATGGTCGCTAAAGACATTCAACCCCATTTTGTGGACATTACCGGGGGTGCGCCGGAGATCCACCCGCATCTTAAAAGGTTTGTGGAAGCCCTCAGGAATGACGGGCACACAGTTCAGGTGAGGACCAACCTGACGGTCCTGACCGAGCCTGGCTTGGAGGATATGCCGCAATTTTTCAAAGAGCACAAGGTTCAGCTTGTGGCCTCATTGCCCTGTTACCTTGAAGAAAATGTCTCTATTCAAAGAGGAAATGGTGTCTATGAAAAAAGTATCCGTATGTTAAAAAAATTAAACACATTGGGATACGGACTAGATCCAGACCTTCCGCTTCATCTGATATATAATCCTATCGGTCCCTTTCTCCCCCCCCACCAGAGCCAGCTCGAGAGTGATTATAAGAGAGAGCTTGATGATCGATTTAGAATCCGCTTCACCGGACTCTATACAATCGCCAACATGCCCATAGGACGTTTTTGGGAGCGCCTGAAAAAAGAAAAAAAAGACAGCGAATACATGCAGCTTCTTCGCGAAGGATTCAATTGTCAGACGGTGACAGAACTCATGTGCCGTCATCAGATCTGTGTGGCTTGGGATGGTGTTTTGTATGATTGTGATTTCAACATCGCTTTAAGTCTTCCCGTTGTGGAAGAAGTACCAGAAGACATCAAAGGTTTTAACGCCGAGGTCCACCAGAAAAGAAAGGTCCGCACTGGCAACCACTGCTATGGTTGTACAGCTGGCTCTGGGTCGTCATGTGGCGGCGCCCTGGCGTCCGGTTCATCCTGAGATTTTTCCAGAAGAGACCATGAAAAAATCATCTTCTTTCCCGCAACATAAACCCAGTCTCTGGCGCCCTATAGCTCTGGTTGTGGCCCTAGTTCTCCTGATGATCCTGGCAAGAGTGTTCAATCTGGGGAACCGTTTAGGCGAGCTCAGAGAATGGATCCATTCTCTCGGGATCTTTGGCCCGCTTGTCTATGTCGTGATCTATGCAGCCGCAGTGGTTCTTGCTATTCCCGGCTCTGTGATCACAGTCGTTGCCGGGATATTGTTCGGTTCTGTCCTCGGAGTGGCTGTGGTGAGTGTCGCCTCGACACTGGGAGCCAGTTTGGCTTTCTTGATCTCCCGACACATAGCGCGTGAGGCCGTGGCCCAGCGGTTCTCATCCAGCGAAAAGTTCGTTCACCTTGACGAATTGACAAAGAAACATGGAGCGATCATAGTCGCCATAACGAGGCTGGTGCCACTCTTCCCTTTCACTCTTCTGAATTATGGCTTTGGGCTCACTCAAGTTCCCTTCAAAACGTATGTGTTCTGGTCGTGGCTCTGTATGCTTCCTGGGACCGTGCTTTTTGTTGTGGGCGCAGATGCTGTCACAAGCGGCATTTCAGAGGGCCGGATCCCCTGGACTTTGATCGGAATCCTGGTGCTGACGATCGCCCTCATCACATTCCTTGTCTCCAAGGCCAAGAAAAAACTCAAAGAGGAGGAGAAACACACCGCAAATGAGTGAACACATAAAAATCTTACCCGATGATGAACACAATCAAGCTCTTGTGGAAAGAGTCCATCCTCCTGATTGGAAAAATCCCGAGCCGGCGCCGAAATATAACCTGGTCATCGTAGGTGCTGGCACAGCAGGCCTTGTCAGCGCCATTGGCGCTTTGAGCCTTGGGGCAAAAGTGGCAATTGTTGAGAAGTTTTTGATGGGGGGAGACTGTTTGAATTTTGGGTGCGTCCCCTCCAAGGCCGTTATCCGGTCGTCGCGAGTGATGGGAGAGGTCCGGAAAGCTGCTGCATATGGTATCAATGTAGCGGGAAAACCTGATGTCGATTTTGCCAAAATCATGGAGCGGATGCGGCGTCTAAGAGCACAGATCAGCCAGAACGATTCAGTGGAGCGCTATATCTCTCTAGGCAGTCATGTGTTTCTTGGTGAGGGTCGGTTTGTCGACCAACACAGCTTGGAGGTCGATGGCAAAATATTAAGATTTCGTAAGGCCGTGATCGCCACGGGTGCGAGGCCTGCCCACCCGGATATCGAAGGACTTTCAGAAGCGGGTTTTTTAACTAACGAAACTGTATTTTCTTTAACGGAAAGGCCGGGTCGACTGGCGGTCATTGGCGGTGGCCCTGTGGGCGTCGAGCTCGTGCAGGCCTTCTGTCGCCTTGGGTCTACCGTGACGATCATTCAGAGAGAAAGACAGTTTTTGCCGCGCGAAGACAGGGATGCCGCGGACCTTTTGGCTCAAGTGCTTAAGAGAGAAGGCGTGCGCTGCAAACTGGAGACCCAAGTGAAAAAAGTTACGAAAACTGCCGGGAAAAAGATCCTGCATTTGACATGTCCTGACGGGGAAGAAACCATTGAGGTGGATGAGATTCTTGTGGGTGTGGGACGAGTCCCCAATGTTGAGGGTTTAAACCTTGAAGCTGCGGGCGTTGTGTACGATCAAAGAGACGGAGTCAAAGTCAATAAGTTTCTGCAGACAACGAACAAAGATATCTATGCTGCCGGAGATGTCTGCTATCCTTATAAATTCACACACATAGCCGAGGCTACGGCTCGGATCGTCATCCAGAATGCACTCTTTCTCAAGAGCGCCAAGCATACTTCGTTGGTGATCCCCTGGTGTACGTACACCGATCCCGAGATCGCCCACGTGGGAATGTACGAAAAAGAAGCCCTGGACAAGGGCATCCCCGTGGAGACATTCACCAAGAGTTTTAAAGATGTGGACAGAGCTGTGCTGGATGGGGAAGAGGAAGGTTTTATCAAGATCCATGTTAGAAAGGGGAAATCCAAGATTCTTGGAGCAACGATCGTGGCCAGAAATGCGGGAGATCTGATGAGCGAGATCACACTGGCGATGGTGACAGGAAAAGGTGTAAAACCCTTGAGTGTCGGGGTGATCCATCCTTATCCCACTCAATCGGACGTTGTGAAACGCACCGCATCCCAGTATTATGAAAAAAAGATGTCCCCCTTTCTAAAGAAGATGCTGAAACGCTGGTTTTCTTGGAAGTGCAAATAACCAAATGGGTTTTCGAAGATTTATAATTTTTTCCCGGTATCCTTTTCCCGGGCGAGTCAAAACTCGGCTCATTCCTGCCCTTGGTGACGATGGGGCGGCCTCTCTCCATGATGCCATGACATTACACACTCTGCGTTGGGCCGACAGCTTGTGCAATCAAGATTCTGAGGTTTTAGAAATCCGGTACGACGGTGGGACTTCGTCGCAGATGCAGCACTGGCTCGGTAGGGAACGACAGTACGTCGAGCAAGGAGATGGGGACCTTGGCCAACGGATGGAAAGGGCATTCCAAAAAAATTTCCAGAAAAAATGTCGGCACGTCGTTCTCGTGGGGACGGACTGTCCGCAGATGACGGCCTTTCATGTGAAAGAAGCTTTTTTTGCTCTGAAAATTCATGATATGGTTATCGGTCCCTCTGAGGATGGTGGGTATTACCTGATCGGATTGAGTCAGATCGTTCCTGAATTGTTTGCATCCATAGAATGGGGAACAGAAAAGGTTTTTGAGAAAACCATGGAGAGAGCAAAACAGCGGAACTTGAGTGTTCGTGTGCTGGGGAGGCTGAGCGATGTGGATACGCCTGACGACCTCCCTGTTTGGGATAAAGTCTCTAATAAATTCATTTCTGTTGTGATCCCTACCTTGAATGAGGAGGTGAATCTTCCTAAAACACTCCAGAGCGTGGGACGGATGCCGTACTGCGAGGTCATTGTGGCCGACGGTGGCAGCCAGGATCGTACGGTATCCATTGCTGAGGAATGGGGGGCAAAGATTGTACTATCAGAACCATGTCGAGGAGGCCAGATGAATGCGGGTGCCCACAAGGCATCTGGAGACATCCTGCTCTTCTTGCATGCGGATACCGTGCTGCCTGAGAACTATGCTGAACTCATCCGGCATACACTCTCAAACCCAAATGTCCCTGGAGGCTCTTTTGCAGTGAGATTTTCCCCGACGACAAGACACCTGAACTTCAAGTCAAGGACCATATCTTGGAGAACAACAATCCTTCGAAAACCCTACGGCGACCAGGCCATATTTGTAAGAGCATCGCTTTTTCAACTGATGGGAGAATATGCCGATATTCCATTGATGGAGGATGTGGAGTTCGTTAACCGCTTGAGGCAGAAGGGAAAACTTGCCTTTATCCGTGAGTCTGTCGTGACAAACTCCAGACGTTTTGGATCTCAGGGGGGAATCATGGCGACGCTCAGGAATAAACTCACGAAGATGGGTTATGCACTGGGCGTTTCCCCGGAACGGCTCGCGCGTTTCTACTACAAATCGCGTATCGAGCAAGATAGGGATAAGAATGTTTGACTCTTTATTTTCAAATTGATATTCTTTCTGTCGGAAGAAGGGAACAGTCAGGCATCGGGATGATCGGCGAAACAATGAATTAGAATACGTATTGTATGATACATACTGTATTGTAGGTATCGCGTCATAGATCTAAGCGACCGTAGTCTTAGGAAGTCAAGGAGGCAATATGAGTAATGACCAACAAATCACCCCAACTGCCCCGGATGCTGCCCGTCAAGTCTCTGGTCCATCCACTGGACTCCTCATTACGGGAATTATCGGTGCCATATTTTCATTGGCAACCTTTTTTTCTCTCATTATCGGAGCCGGACTGAGTACTGTCTGGTGGGAAGATATCCCTGATGTGTATGGGGAAATCTGGGAGGGTGCCGCTGGAATGGGGAGTTCCTTCGTTGGCATCCTGGTGGCAGGATTTATTATCTATGCCGCCCTGAAGATGAAGGACCTCAACCAGTGGGGTTTGGCCATGGCAGCGAGCATTCTGGCCATGATCCCTTGCATCAGCCCGTGTTGTATCATAGGGTTGCCCATAGGCATCTGGTGCCTTGTCGTGCTGACAAAACCAGAGGTAAAAGCTGCATTTCACTAATCCTCTCCATGCAGCAAGATCCTCTTAAATCTAGCCAGCTGCCCAAAAATAACACTCGCAGAGAGGGAGAGCTTACGTCCCATTGGGTTGTCCTCTTTTTCTGTGCAGGCATTTTGCTGGGTGGTGTGGTGTTGTCTCCTCCGCACCCTGGCTCGCCTTATCTGCATATCGGTAATATTCCGATCCCAGATACATGTTCCTTTAAAAATCTGACTGGATTGCCATGTCCCGGATGCGGATTGACGCGGTCGATCGTTGCAGGCATGCATGGGAATTTCAGAGCGAGCCTAATGTATCATCGGTTGGGATTGCTCACGTTGGCCTACATATTTTTGCAATTCCTATTCCGGCTGATCGCGATTGCTGACCTACCTTTAAGGGAGCGCGCATTTGGCTCCGGCAAAATATTGAATAGAGGGATTATCGTCCTCGCAGTGTTGTATGTGCTCAACTGGGGATACACTCTTTTTCTCTGAGAGCTTGTGAACTTCTCTTAAGCGCGCCAAAATCGAAGCTATCTCCACCGAAGCCGAGTCACTTCATAAGTCATTACTTTCCCCCTGAAAAGTGCCCCTTTTTTGACGCCTATCCATATATTATCTATAATAATAATAGGAATTATAAAGATGAAAAAGACGATCCTCTGTGCGGTTTTTTCAGGGTGCCTCCTTTTTGTTATACTCCCCTCATTTCTAGCTTCCCAAACATGCAGTTGTGCAGCGACTCCGCTCTTCAATCCACTGGATTTTGCCACGCTGAAAAATAGGAAATGGCATTTTGAGTTAACCTATAAATACCACTCCATGAATGACCTGGTGGAGGGCTCCGCAAAAGTCAAAGATGATACTGATCGCCGAAGGACAGCACAGTTTGTGCTTGCTGATGTACGGTATGCCTTACTCCCGAATTTAACGATACGGGCTGCATTTAGCTGGGTCAGCCATTATCGGGAGATCGGGATAAGCTTTTCTGAACCGGTTCAAACGCAGGGGCTGGGTGATAGTCTTATGACTGTTCAGTATTCACCTTTTCCGTATACGGAGACGAGGAAAACAGAGATCTCGTTAGGAGCCGGTCTCAAAATCCCAACCGGAGAGAACAATGCCCAAACAGAAGTCACTGCATCCGAGGATATGCAGCCAGGGACAGGTTCCTGGGATGTTATGGGATGGACTTTTGTGTCTCAGCAGATCCCGATAGGGGCCTGGATCGAGATCTTTGCGGGTCTTTATGGCCGCCTCAACGGTTCTAACGATCGCGGCTATCAGTTTGGAAATGAATATTCAGTTTCACTGGGATTGCGGGCACAAGCCGTAAAAAGGCTGATGCTCTCACTTTATGGAAGATACAGATGGGCCGACTTTGACAAGAGATTCGATTCGGACATCCCGAACACCGGTGGACATTGGGTTTTTTTCGTTCCATCAGCGTCCTGGAATATCTCCGAAAATTTTGGAATAAAATCCGAGATCGAACTTCCCCTGTACAGAGATCTTAACGACTACCGTCAGTTTACAACAACTTTTTTAGTATCTGTCTCCATGTTCTATCAAATTTGAAGAATAACAGTGAAGAAGAATAACAGTAAAATAGATGCCACCAACAGACAGAAAAAAAGCAGTGTTTATTCAAAATTTAAATAAATGAGGTGTACGATGTTCCAACAAAAACCCATAAAATTATTGCTTCTCCTTGCCTTGGTATTTCTGCCTTTTTGCGATGGTGATTCCAATTCTCCCGACACATCTGGAGCTTGGTTGATCCCGAAGAGCGAGATCCAGGAGGGCGGACCCGGCAAGGACGGGATTGTTGCCCTAACAAATCCAACGTTTATTCCTGTATCACAGGATAACTATTATCTAGATTCCGATCTTGTAATCGGCGTACAGATCGATAACTTTATCAGGGCATTTCCCCATCCCATACTCGACCAACATGAGATCGTCAATCACACGATTGGGGATACCTCTTTCGCCCTTTCCTATTGTCCATTGACTGGGTCAGGGGTTGCCTGGGATACCAGCGGATTCATACTCGACAACACATTCGGTGTGTCCGGCCTCCTCTACAATTCAAATCTCATCCCCTACGATAGAGAGACCGACAGTAACTGGTCCCAAATGCTGCTCCTCTGCGTGAACGGCGAAAGTATAGGCCAGGAACCCTTAATAATCCCTGTAGTGGAAACCACTTGGAAGACATGGAAAGAGCTCTATCCCGACTCCTTCGTGCTTTCCCACGAGACCGGTTTCAACCGGAACTACAGAGTGTATCCTTATGGAAATTACAAGACTAGTGACTCTTTGCTCTTTTCTGTGAGCAACGAGGACTCAAGGCTTCACAAGAAAGAGCGCATTCACGGAGTCATCGTGGGCGGAGAGACAAAAGCATACCCCATATCCATATTTGGGAGTAGCACAAAAGTCTTGAATGATATATTCAACAATCTCCCCATCGTTGTAGCGGGAAACACGACGAAGAACTTTGCCGTATCTTTTGAGAGGGAGCTGGATGATAAGCCCCTGTATTTTATGCCCGTCGAGGACGAATTTCCTGTGATCATGATGGACTCCCAAGGGACCATGTGGGATATATTTGGCCACGGTTTATCTGGTCCGAATAAAGGCCAAAAATTGAAGCCAACCAAGTCGTTCATTTCATACTGGTTTGCCTGGGCGGCGTTTTATCCGAATGCCGAGATCCATGGTTCATCAACACAGCTCTCCCACACCAGTTTTGAGCATAAAATAGAGGATCCGTTTAGCCGGATCCAAACCAGAGAGTTTATCCGATCCCGGATCGGGGCACGTTTGTTGAAGGAATGGTGGACCCTCGCAAAAAAGACAAAACTTGTACCTCATGCTGTCAATGGCGTGACTCTCGGGTTGAGATTTCAGGAATTTCCGCCTAGCAGTGTTTTGTCTGAATTGGGAATCCGTGAGTTTGATGTTTTAAAAAGTATCAATGGGACAGAACTCAAAGATCTATCGACCCTATCTTTATTGTTCACCGAGTTGAAAAATACAAACAGATTTGAGGTCGAGATAGAGAGGTATGGACGGCCATTAACTCTGCGTTACACCTTAAAATAGATATCTGGGGGCAGCTTTATCAGCGGTGGCAATTTTGATTGAATTCGTCTAGAATTGGGATTTTAGTTGGAGGTGTGACATGAGTACACGTATGCGGAGCCAGACGATAAAACTTGTGTTGTTTGTGGGATTGATCTTCGTTTCCTCCCTCATTCTGGAATCCCAAGAAAGACAGGAAGCCCCTCCAGAGTACAGGCTTTTAATGAAAGCCCGGAGGATAGAGGATCCGAATGCACGGATCGCCGAGCTAGAGCGGATCAAATCCGAGTATCCTGAGAGCAAATACTCAGGTTTCATCCAAAACGCCATTACTAATGCCAAGATCGAACTCAGCATGTCTTTAGAAGAGATCATGGAGCTGCAGAGCATGCAGTTTCAAAAGGCAAGAGGTATAAACAGACTGTTTCTGTTCTATTATGCGGGCCTTGATATTCTGCAGCATGATAAAATTTCACAGTTTGACAAAAAAAAAGTCACTCAAGCCATTCTTTTGTACGCAGCAGAGGCAGAGAAGTTCGCCGAGAATCCTGAATTCCTGCAAAGACTTCCCGAACGCCAGAAACCATTGATCAACAGAGGGCTAGCTATGCGCTATCTCATGATCTCACAGGCCTATCTCAATGAAGGGAACCCACTAAAAGCAAAAGAAACATTAGCTTTGTATGTGAAGAACGGTGGGGAAAAAGATAAGAGCTTTTGGTATACACAAGGAGTCACTTTTGAGCAATTAGGTGAGAACCAGGAGGCCTGCGACAGTTTTTTTAGTGCTGCGGCTGAGAATTTTGGAGATTCGGTCGACCGGGCCAAAGAGTTATATCAAAAATTACACGGAAGCCTGGAAGGATTCGAGGGCCGTTTGGAAGCCAAACAACGTGAACTTCCTTTTCACCCGACGGAATTCAAACCCACACAAGATTGGCGTGGGAAGACCGTCCTGGCAGAGCTTTTCACAGGTTCGGAGTGCCCTCCTTGTGTCGCTTCGGATATGGGATTCGATGGATTGATCGAAGCGTATAGTCAGGATCAATTGGTGATCCTTGAGTATCACCTTCCCATCCCCAGACCTGATCCGATCATGAATGAGGCGACAAGAGCGAGGGCGTATTACTATAGCGTGAACAGCACTCCCACGACCTATATTGACGGTGAGAAAAAGCTCAGTGGGGGAGGGTCCCGCTCAAGAGCGAAGGCAAAATTCGATGAATACTCAACAGAGATCAACTCCCGCATGTATGAGACACCCAAAGTCAAGCTGCGAGTCAGTGCAAAACGTGACAGTGATGATGTCATAGTCAGCCTCTCATTCGATAGAGAAATATCAAACGCAGATTACAATCTTGTCCTTATCCAGGAGGAAGTGAAATACGCTGGGGGCAATGGCATTCTCTTCCATAAGAAGGTCGTCCGCGATTTCAAGACTGTCATCCCTCAAGAGATCAAAGATAAAGGTTTTGTATTCAACATTCTTGATGCAGAAAGGAAAGGGGCACAACGATTAGCTGATTATGAGAAAGAGATCAATTTTTCCTTCAAGGAGAAACACTTCAAGATCGATAGAAGCCGCTTACAAGTCATATTTTTTGTTCAGGATAGGTCCTCCCACAAGGTCTACAACGCTGCTGTCTGTGATGTGGAATAAAAGTATTCCATCTAGTATTTTTTTGGATTATACTACTGTCCATGGATTCCTTAATAACGGAAACGGGCGGAAGTGAAGTAGGGCACGAATTATGAGCGAAGGAACGACAAAGAACAAACCTTCACCCCTAAACGACCGTGTGTGGCGATGCACTCTTTTCATCACAGCAGGAAGTGTTTGTGTTTGGCTGTTCCACATTTTGTCCGGCTTCGAACATGGTGTTTCCCTCTGGCTGGCGGCACTTTTAGCACTCGCAACATGGATATGCGCCATTCGGATGCTTCTCCTCGATTCCAAATTCAGAAAATTTTGGATTGTTTGGCTGGGATTAAGCGTGGTCCTTATTTTGATCTCTCCATCTGTAACAGGAGTTTGGATAGGGGCTGGAGCCTTAGCCTTTGTCTTCCTCCAGATCCGTCTGTACAAACCATACAGACATCTCACCTCTCGTCGCCGTGCAGCTTTGTTTCTGATCGGCTTTGTAATTTTTTGTCTGCTGACTGTAGTCTGGATTCCAAGAGAGACCGCTGTGATCCATATTCAATCGGAAACTCTTCCCCATGCAGAAGATTTCATGCCCTCAAGTTCGCAGCCGTTCAGCTTTGTGGATCTTGGCCTGCATCTTGCTTACTATTCTGTCTGGTCTCTCCGTTTTTTCTGGCTCTTTAGCATTCTCCATCTCTTCTTGAACATACGCCTCCATTTTATGAAGCTGAAGCTCAAATTGGCGGTAAGTGCAGTGCTGATCGCGTTTGTTCCGCTCCTCCTTATCAATGTTATGGGGATTCTTACAGTATACAGCACTCTCGGAGCGAGCAGAGCCACTCGTGCCAAAGCGATCCTTCAAGATTGGACAAGATTAGCTGTTCAAGACGAGAATTTTATTGATGTGATCTCTGACCGGTCTTTCACGTATGTGAGCGATGGTGATGAAGTCCAACAGGAAGAAAGGATTCCACCGTGGTTTCCTGAATTTCTTCAGACGTTAAACACGGATACCTCCAGAGCCCAAGCGTTGCGGCAGTCTAACCATGCCAAACTTTTCTGGATCGGCACAGACATATGGCTCGTTCGATTTAAGAATGTCGTGCCCCCAGCAAGGGATATAAAAGGGTGTCTCCTGGACAGCGCCATGATGAACAGGCTTGCCAAAATTCTTGAGTCGGATGTCAAAATCTCCTTTTCGAATCCCATCGATATTGGGATTTCTGAGGATGTTTTGATACGCTCCGTCCCAAAGGGTGAGAAACCATCTCAGCAGGAAATATATGGGAAATATCTGGTCCAGCCCGGGAGAGACAATACTCCAAGTACGACAAAAGAATCGATCTGGAGGAAGACTCTGTATTTTGGGATGACCGATGTGGATGTCGTGTCCTTTGCCGAAGGCAAGTTTGAGGACCAGAAAATTCTGTTGATGACGGAATCCAGCATTTTTAGAGTTGTCCAGGCATTATTTTCAGAGCAGAATCCCTTAACTCTTTTGGTGATGTCTGTCCTGTTAGCTCTTTTTGTCATCCTTCTCATTCTCGAAGCGTTTGCGCTCTTCTTCGGAATCAGGATAGCTGGGGGTATCACTTCTGCTGTGAAAGCTCTTCACCGGGGAACAAGACAGATCGCCAAAGGAGATTTTGATATCCAGATAGACATCCCCAATGAGGACGAGCTCGGAGACCTGGCAGTTTCTTTTAATGAGATGGCAGCGGCCGTCAAAAAAGGACAGGAAGAGGCCATCGAACGCGAACGCCTTGAGAGAGAACTGGAAACGGCTCGTGAGATCCAGGAAAAACTCTTGCCGCATGAGATGCCAGTCGTATCCGGTTTTGAAATTTCAGGAACCAGTTTGCCCAGTGAGCAGGTGGGTGGAGATTATTTCGATTTCCTGGATATCGGTGATGGACAGTTGGGTATTGCCATTGCCGATGTGTCGGGAAAGGGAATTCCCGCAGCTTTGCTTATGGCCAATCTTCAGGCATCCCTGCACGCTCAAGTTTTCCAGCCTGGAAAGGTCGCAGAAGTGGCCTACAGGATCAATAATCTGCTTTATCGGTCCACGGACGCACACATGTTCGTCACCTTTTTTTATGGCATCCTGGACAGAAAAAGATCCATTTTCACCTCGACGAACGCCGGCCACAACCAACCTCTGCTCTTTCGATCAGATGGGCGGATCGAGCGCTTGGGAGAAGGAGGGCTTATTCTGGGATTTCAGCCGGATGTCCGCTATGACCAGCAGACAGTGGCCATTCGACCGGGTGAGGTGATCGTCCTTTATACTGATGGGATCACAGAGGCCGCTGATCCTTCCTCCGAGATGGTCGCCGATGACCTCTTCGGGGTTGAGCGTCTTGTGGACATCATTCAGGCAAATCTGAACAATTCAGCTCGGGAGATCCAGTCCGTAATCCTTGACGCCGTCGCCCAGCACATACACAACGCCCCTCAATACGACGACATCACACTTGTCGTCATCAAACGCAACGAATAACTTTCAGGGGAAAGGAGAGGAACATGCGAAAAATCACAGTTTTTTTGATGTTTGTGGTCCTGTTGGTTTCTGCTCCAGCATTCAGCGGATCCGAAAAGACCAAAAAAGTCGTCCCTCTGGGGAAGTACGACTTTTATCATTATTTCACGTATGATGAGCTGACGAACTATTTACAGGACATGCATAAAGCTTACCCTCATCTGACAGAACTCAACTCCCTGTGTAAATCTCAAATGGGCAGGGATGTTTGGATGTTTGTCATAAACAATCCTGAAACAGGAGAACCTGCAGAAAAGCCTGGCTTTTTCTTAAATCAGATCCATTCGAGTGAAGTCATCGCCTCCATGTCTTGCAATTATACAATTTGGCATCTGCTCGCTAATTATGGCAAAGATGCTGAGATAACAGAAATCGTGGATGGTGTCGTCTGGTATATCGTCCCGCGCCTGGATGTGGATGGCGCCGAGGCATACTTAACGGGAAAACCTGCGGGAGAGGACCCCAATCCAGTGGATTCTGATGGCGATTTTCTCTTCGACGAGGATCCTCCTGAGGACATCGATGGAGATGGATACATTGTTCAGATGAGGCAAAAGGATCCCAAGGGAGAGATGAAGATCTCCGAAAAAGACCCGCGAAACATGGTCCGAAAAGCCAAGGATGAGACCGATGGAATCTATTATAAAATCTACTCCGAGGGGATCGACAATGATAGTGATGGCAAGATCAACGAGGATAGCTTCAGCATGAGATTCCTCTCCAACAGGAATTATCCTGGAAACTGGAGACCACAAATTGTCCAAAGGGGGGGAGGAAAGTACCCCATGGAAGAGAGTGTTACGCGTGCAGAAGTGGATTTTATAGCCAACCATCCGAACATCGCCATCTATGTCCAGCATCACTGCTGTGGCCGAGTGATTTTGAGGCCTCCAACGACCGCCCCTGATAAGGATTTTAAGTACAAAGGAGATCTTGAATTGTATAAGGTTGCCAGTGCAAGAAGTCTTGAACACTCTGGCTGGGATTTGGCCACATCGGTCTATGATTGGAATTATCCACCAGATACTCCCAACAAGAAGTCCACTCAGATCTACCGGGATAAAGAGGGAAAATTAAAGAATGTTCCAGAGGGCATGGATCCGGACAGCCGATTTTCTGAGCCCAGTTTCGAATTCGGAGTGGGATCCGAGGATGGTGGGTGTGACAGCGGTTACTTTGCCTGGGGCAGTTCCATCGAGACAACCTACAATCTGTTCGGGATCTTTTCCCTGGGAGATGAACACTGGAATGCACCAGACTACGACAAGGATGGAAGAGTCACCACAGAAGAGCGATTTAAATGGAATGATGAGGAGATGGACGGCAAGCTTTTTGTGGATTGGCACCCCTATGAGCACCCCACTCTGGGGCCAGTAGAGATCGGAGGATGGCTTCGGAGAAAGACAAGCCCTCCTGAAGGGGAGTTGATACAGAAAGAGTGTGAAATGGGGAACAATTTTCTGATCTATCTTGCCGGGCTCGTTCCCAAAATCGAAGTGGGAGAGACAGAAGTGACCGATAAAAAGGGCGGGATCTATCAGTTGGATATTGCTGTAAAAAACACTGGTTTTTTGCCGACCGCCACCGAACAGGCTCGAGCCTTAAAGATTGGCGAACCCGTCCTGCTGGAAGTTATGCCCGATGAGAATCTGGAGATCATTTATGGCGATGAGAAGATAAAACTCGGACAGATCGATGGCTATTCAGAGAGCTCGAAAACCACATATATCCTCCGCGTAAAAGACCCAGCCAAAAAGGCGGTTCTGAAAGTCCATGTCTCTTCCCAAAAAGCCGGACGCACAACAAAAGATATAGTCATATCGGAATAACCTAACCTGAATTATTCATAAAAAAGGAGGGCATAGTGAAGATATTTTGTTTGACACAAAGAAATCAAACGACGTTCGTTATCGGTTTTGTTTTATGTCTCTGTGTGCTCACCCTATCGAGTTTATCATTTGCACAGAAGACACACTATTTTAAGCCGATCAAATATTACTACACTTATGATGCCAAACATGAACCGGTCCTGACGCTTGCTCCCGGAGACACTCTGATCACTACCACGCGCGATGCATTCAGCAATAAAATTTCTAAAGAGGACCAGAAAGCCAGCGAACTTATTCACATGCCAAAAGTGAACGATCAAACCGGACCCTTTTATGTGGAGGGAGCTGAGCCTGGAGATACGCTCGTGCTTCACTTGATAAGCGTGCAGCCAAACAGAGATTTTGCCGTCTCCGCGCACATCCCAAACTTCGGCGTCCTTTCAGGAGAAACATACACAGCTCTGTTGACAAATCCTCTGCCGGAAAAAACATACATCTGGAAGCTGGATCTGGAACGCAATGTGGGTCGACTCCCTCTGCCCAACAGTAAAATAAAAGAGATCGAAATCCCACTCCATCCTTTTCTGGGCACAGTGGGTGTGGCCCCCAACTATGGAGAGGCTGTTCTTTCTTTGACGCCCGCAGAGCACGGCGGCAACATGGATTGTGTGGAAACAAAGACGGGGACCACCTTGTATTTTCCGGTTTCAGTCAAGGGTGCGCTGTTCATGCTGGGTGATGGCCATGCTGCCCAGGGCGATGGGGAGATCTGCGGGACTGGCTTGGAATGTTCAATGGAAGTCACAGTTGAGGTCGGCCTCATCAAAGGAAAATCCATCCATTGGCCCCGATTCGAGGACGACGAACACATCATGGTCGCAGCCAGCACGCGGCCCGTCATCGATGCCTTCCGCTCCGCACATGTCGAATTGATCAACTGGCTTGTATCTGATTACGGTTTCGACCGTTGGGAGGCTCTTCAGCTTGTCTCCCAAGTCGGGACATCCCGCATTGGGAATGTCGTGGATCCCAAATATACCGTTGTTGCCAAGTTCCCTAAAAAATACTTACCCCCCCAATAAAAAAAGGAGGAGGATTTCGATTTCCCGTGAGGCGCCTGCAGATTCGATGGGAGCGTGAGTTGCGACTGCTTCTTCACATTGCATTTATTGGAACGACTTGATATTCTTTTCAAGCTTTACATACATTGTTCCGACAAAATGATATTGGGGAATGCCCCATTTAATCTGAATGTTTTCTGGAGAAATGAGATGGCTGAAAAGGACCTACGTTTCAAAAAAAAGGGAATATCGGAGAGAAGACGGACAGGAGTAATGCTCATTTTGATAGGGATTGGAATACCGCTCATCCTGTCTTTTTTCCAGGAGGATGGAGAATTTCGGTTCTACAGTAAAACTCGGATTGTAGAAAGAGGTCTTATTCCCCAAGAGCAGAAAGAAATCGAGCTGGCTCTCCAGCAAAAGAAGAAAAACATGGACGATACGCAGAGAGTGATTGAAGAAGTTAAGGATGTTTACAGGAGATTGTTAGGCGAGGATTATTATAAAAACAAGTGGACTTTTCGGGAATACCACGGTTTCCTGATCCCTTTCAAATATGCGATCGCTTTTGGAATGCTTATCGGTCTGATCGGCCTTGGCCGCTTCATCCTCGGCTAACCCTTCTCTGAATTATTCGTAAAAGCTTCTGACAAGTTAATATTCCAAAAACTCTCAATTTTTTATTGTCAGAATCTTTTACCCTTCGGGCGAGCTGATCTCACTACAAAGTCTTCTTTGTAGCCCACTCGCAGTAGTTCACTACAGCTTCG
>JAGLRY010000312.1 GCA_023135995.1 Candidatus Aminicenantota bacterium
GGCCCTCTCTCAGATACAGCCAATCCGTTGGTGGATATGATGGGGGCTCTGTCTACTATTGGTCTCGATGTCAAACAAATACCAGATCGTGCGGCAACCTTTAACAGATTTTGTGGGGCCGGTCGGTTGCGGCCTTTACCAAAAAGGAGTTAAATCATGGGAAAAACACTAACAATTCAACCCGTCACGAGAATCGAAGGGCATGCTAAGATCACTATCCAGCTCGATGACGCTGGGAATGTAAGCGACGCTCAAATGAATGTCCTTGAATTACGAGGATTCGAGCCATTTTGTATCGGCAAACCTGTTGAAGAAATGCCGCGAATCACCACAAGGATTTGCGGGGTTTGTCCCTGGTCTCATCACAATGCTTCCGCCAAAGCGACGGATGCGGTTTTTGGCGTTGAGCCGCCTCCTGCAGGAAGAAAATTGAGAGAGCTGTGTAACAGTATTGCTTACATGGAAGAACACATCCTCCACTTCTATTTCTTAGCCGGTGCTGATTTTGTTCTCGGGCCCGGTGCTGATTATTCGGTCAGGAATGTTATCGGAATTCTTGGTGAAAATCCCGACCTCGGCAGAAAAGTTGTCAGATGCAGACACCTGGCAGCCTTGATGCTGGAGAAAATTGCTGGAAAAGCTATCCATCCTGCGGCCGCTGTTCCAGGCGGATTCAGCCGTCCTCTACTAGAAGAAGAGAGACAAGAACTGAGGAAAACGGCAGATGAACTGCTCGAGTTCTCTAAGTTCTCCATCTCGTTCGCCAAAGAGAACCTCTTCCCCAAATATCTGGATGTCGTTAATTCCCTGGGAGTCATTAACACAGGATTTTTAGGGACTGTAACAGACGATGGAGCTATGGATCTTTACGACGGAAAGCTGAGAATGATGAAAGTCGACGGTTCTTATGAAGACTTCGCCTACGAGCAGTACACCGATTATATCCGTGAGCATGTTGAGCCCTGGTCCTATTTGAAGTTCCCGTACATGAAAAAAGCAGGTGAGTTTTCCATGGATCTGGACAATCCTAATGGGATCTATCGAACAAATACGCTGGCCCGGATGAATGTCTGCGATAAGATTCCTACGCCTCTAGCTCAATCTGAGTTAGAGGAATTCAGAGAAAAATTCGGCCGTCCTGCCCAACAGCCTCTGCTCTACCACTGGGCAAGGCTGATTGAGCTGCTCTACAATGCAGAAAATACTATCCGACTCCTTGAAGATCCTGAGATCACAAGCACTGATATAAGAAAGAAAGTGGAACCAAGAGCTGCCAGAGGAATTGGCTGTGTCGAAGCTCCTAGAGGAACACTCATCCATGACTACGAGACTGACGAAAATGGGCTCCTGACCAATGTTAACCTGATCGTTGGCACCACGCACAACAATGCTCCTATGAATATGTCTGTCAAACGAGCAGCCAAAGACCTGATTAAAGATGGCAACTATAACGAGGAAATTCTGAACATGATCGAAATGACGATCAGAGCTCATGATCCCTGTCTTTCTTGCGCAACACACAATTTGGATGGAAAAATTGGCGTAAAAATCAATATTGTTGATGCTGAGGGGAATAATCTAGACACGCTTTCCAATATCTAAAAGGCAATTTAGCAACTCTCTAAACGGACAGAGAGCCTGCACAAGGCTGGACACAAAGTTTGTATTCACATCAGCCATTCCTATAGTTGTCTACCCTCAGAAGATGGCGTCGATACTTCAAGTGAAAAATGGAACAATTCCCTATCTACTGTCGCAAAGAGATCTTAATAGCTGGAGTTGGGAATATACTTTTTGGTGACGATGGGTTCGGACCCGAAGTCATTGAATATTTGGAGAACCACTATAAAATTCCAGAAAATGTATGTTTGGCAGACGCGGGTACGGGTATTCGAAAAATCCTGTTCACCATCACTTTAAGCGAAGTTCGTCCCAAGGTCATAGTGGTTATTGATGCTGTTGATAAGGGGAGAGAGCCAGGTGAAATTTTTGATATTTCTCTTGATGAGATCCCTATGGAAAAAATCGATGATTTTTCGATCCATCAAGTCCCCTCCTCAAATCTGCTTAAAGAACTCAAGGATCTCTGTTCGGTAGAGGTCATAGTAAAGGTCTGCCAGGTTAAAACAATCCCGGACATGATTCAATCAGGATTATCCGAACCTCTTCAGAAAGCCGTCCCATTGATGGCTCAAAGTATCGCAGAAGAATTTTTCTCACCCACATCTTAATAAATGATCAGATTGTGTGGTGAAGAAAACAGAGTATTGACTTCTGGATGCCTGAATAGTTACACTATGTCTTCCTAAAATGACATTAAAGGACATCAAAGAATTTCTCGATGCTGAAGTCATATGCGGTGAAAAATATCTCGATATTGAGATAAAATTTGCAGGGGGATCCGATATGATGAGCGATGTCCTTGCCTTCGGACAACCTGGGCTTCTCCTTCTAACCGGACTATCCAACAGCCAATCCGTAAGAACAGCGGATATCATCGAGGCTAAAGCCATCATCTATGTCCGGGGAAAAAAGCCAGATGATATAGGGATAGCGCTGGCCAAAGAAAAAGACATCCCCCTCCTTTCCACACAACATATGATGTATACCGCCTGTGGCATCCTTTACAACAAAGGACTACCCGGGGTCAGTAAGAACTAAAAATCTATTATGGTAAGTTCCGATCTTGGATTATCTGAACGCTTCGAAATCTCAGGAGGAGATTTCAGCAAAGCGGGAACGATCTCGACCAAGATCAAAGAAATTCTTCAGGAGATCGGCATTGAATCCTCAATCATCAGAAGAGCGGCTATTGCATCGTACGAGGCGGAAATGAACGTCGTTATGTATGCAAACAGCGGAAGCGTCATCCTGAACATCACTCCGGAAAAGCTTCATCTTCAGCTCGAGGATAACGGTCCTGGGATCGAAGATATCGAAAAGGCCATGCAGGAGGGATTCTCAACTGCCACAGACAAAATGAGGGAGATGGGATTCGGCGCAGGAATGGGGCTTCCCAATATCAAAAGAAATGCCGACCGGTTCGAGATCTCGTCAACCCCTGGTGAGGGAACATCACTAGACATTGTATTCTGTCTGAACAAAACATAAACAATGAGCCAATACTTTCACTCCATCCGGATCGATGAAAACAAGTGTGATGGCCGGATGAAGTGTATGCGAATCTGTCCGACTCTGGCCATACGCGTCAGAAGCGGAAAAGCCGCGATCATTGAGGAAAAATGTATCGATTGCGGAGAATGTATAACAGTTTGTCCGAATGACGCCATAATTCCGTTGACAGATCCTATTGGAGAGCTAGCGAAATTTAAACACACAGTGGCCCTCCCTTCTCCAGGGCTGCAAGCTCAATTCGGAAAAGAAATCCTGCCAAAAAGAATAATAACAAGCTTGAAAAAACTGGGATTTGATGATGCTTTCGACCTCTCCCTCACATGCGGAGAAATCAGCTTCGCCATCCAGGAATACCTCCGCGAATACACAGGGCCTCGGCCACTGATATCCATCGCCTGTCCTACGGTCGTCCGCCTGATCCAGGTCAAATATCCTGCCCTCATCGAACAGCTCATTCCCATTGACCTTCCTAGAGAAGTCGCTGCAAGAGAACTCAAAAAGAAAAAATCCAAAGAGCTGGGCATCAAAGAAAGCGAGATAGGGATATTTTATCTCACTCCGTGTCCAGCCAAAATGATCTCCATCAAACAACCTGCAGAAAAGGGGAGATCCTACCTGGATGGGGCCATTTCCATCTCCGATATCTACGGCCCCCTTCTTTCTGTACTAGAGGAAGTGGAAAAGGAAACCTATCGCAAAGACTTGGAGGACATCTGCATTCTGGGAATGGGGTGGGCCATGGTGGGAGGGATCTGTGGAACCTTAAGATTAAAGAACTCCTTGGCAGTCTCGGGATTGGGTGAGATCATAAAAGTCTTCGACGACATCGAAACAGGGAAACTGAGAAACATTGACTTCATCGAAGCCTATTCCTGTCCCCAGGGATGTGTCGGCGGCTCTTTAACCGTAGAAAACATCTATACATCTCACAACAAGATCCTTAAATTGATCGAAACCTTAGAGTTCGAACAAATAAAAGCATGTCCCGACATCAGGGAAGTCCGGAAGCTTTACAAACAGAATTATTTTTTCATAAACGGAAAATTCGAGCCCCGGCCCATAAAACCTCTAGATAAAGACTTAGCCACAGCCATAAAGAAAAGAAAAGAAAAAGAGAATATCTATGAATCATTGCCCAAAATCGATTGCGGCGTATGCGGTGCGCCCACATGTTTGACGTTTGCAGAAGACATCGTCAAAGGAGAAGCAACACTGACAGATTGTATCTTCAACCTTCCGGAAAAATTTGCAAAGCTCTCCCTGGAGCTTTCAGAATTGCTCGATAAATCTGTGTCATTACATTCAATCAGATCTAACATAAACAAAGCACAAAATAAGAAGGAAT
>JAGLRY010000313.1 GCA_023135995.1 Candidatus Aminicenantota bacterium
CATCTACACTTTCGGTAGATCGTTGTCCTCATCCGTTTCACTCGCATCTATGACATTGGGAGGCAACCACGTATCGAGATCTTTGATTTTAAGTGGAAGAAGATATGATCGCGTTCGACGGACTCCTGGTATCGTTCCCAATTTTTCAGTCACGAAGTCGAAGAGTTCCTCGATACTTCGCACACGCAATGAGATACTAACGTCTGACTCACCAGTAGCACAGGCCACGTAGCTGCTCTGAGGGAATTCGGCGGCTTGCTGAGCCACCGCGCGCACCTTCCCCGGCTCAACCTCAACGAAAACGTCAGCCATGACCCCATAGCCCACTTTTTCTGGGTTGACGACGGCACGAATATTGATGATGCCATTCTCTATCAAGGTGTTAATTCGGTTTGTAACAGTTCGAGGGGAGACATCGCCTAATTTTCGCGCAACCACAGTACTAGGCATTCTGCCATCCTCGTTCAGCAAGGCAATAATTTTCCAGTCAAATGTATCAGGTTTATACATGGGCAGTGGCGAAAACCAGATGAATTGTTTAAACGAAGACCGTTATGGGTATCAGGATAATTCATTTTTTCCGTAATGTCAATGGGTTGGATAATTTCTTTCGGTTTCGGTCACAATAATTCTAATATATTGAATATACCGAATTATACATGATATAATTTTCCAGATGTGGAGCTGTCTTTTACTCCATTTTTCCACTGAAACAGCGTTAGAAACCATTTATCCAACGTCGGGGACGCAAACAAGGTCACTTAAGTTAGCGCAACTTCATATCAAAAAAAGGATATGGATATGATAGAAAAAACGAATCTAATTTTCAAAAATGGTTCCGTCTATACAGTGGATAAAAATCGTACTTGGGCACAGGCAATCGCAATTCAGGACGACAAAATCGTTTTCGTTGGAAGAAATGAAGACACACAGCATTACATCGGGACAAACACAGTGGTCATTGATCTAGATGGGAAGATGGTCCTGCCGGGATTCGTCGATTCTCACGCACATCCATCTCTCGCGATGGATTTTGTGGGAAACATCAGTCTTTACTTGTTGGATTCTGTTGAGGAATACAAAAGAGCAATTGAAGAATATGTTGCCGACCACACTGATGCTGAAGCCTATCGAGGAGGTGGTTGGGCAGATACTCTCTTCCCAAACCTTGGCCCACCCAAAGAGATGCTCGATGCCATCGTCCCAAACAAACCCATCGCCATCATGTCATATGACTGCCACTCTTTCTGGGTGAATTCTGTGGCCTTGGAAAGGGCGCAAATCAATAAGGATACAAAAGATCCTGAAGGCGGGAGGATCGAACGCGATCCTGAGACAGGTCAACCAAGCGGCACACTCAGAGAAACAGCCTCCGATTTGTTGAAGGGCGTGATCCCTGACTACTCCATAGAAGAACGGAAGGAAGCGCTTCTTGCCTACCAGGAGATGGCTATCTCTGCGGGAATCACGATGTCACACGATGCCATGTTGGATATGCAATCCATTGCAGCATTCCGGGCTCTCGCTGAGGAAGATCGGCTAAAAATTCGATTCCGAGGCGCAATTACACTGGAGCCCAAGCAAGGGATCGAGGGGCAAATAGAAGCAGTGCTCAATGAAAGCTCCACAAATGACCACCCCAATTTCCAGGTTCATACCGCCAAGATATTTGTTGACGGTGTTGTCGAAGGCGG
>JAGLRY010000314.1 GCA_023135995.1 Candidatus Aminicenantota bacterium
GTCATCATAATGTGCCCAGTGCCCAAAACCAAAGTCTGCATCATGCCAGTAACCACCAAAAAAGTCCTCGTACTCCCCGACTGTGAAGTAACTTTTATATGAACCAAAATCATTGTTTTTATACCAGGACAGATTTCGGCCTTCTGTATCATTCGGCCAAGGTTCTAAAGGTACAGAAAAATTATGAGCAATATGGTAACGGCCGGGAAACACATACTGCAGGTCATCTGCCGTGCGGATAGCGCCGTTCATCCATGCATAATAGGATTGATGCAATGGAGATGGATTGTACCAGAAGGCCCAGGTTTCAAAAAAGGCTTTTTCCTTAGGGACTGTAATCGTGACGCTCCACCGGGTTCGGGATGGCAAGTCCATATTCCCAACCACACATGAAACACTTCCATCCGGATTGTTTTTCAGGAGATAATCGACAGGATGTGCTCCGGAGGGGGTGTGGCCGACGATACCGAAATTGAATTCAATCCCACCCGAGGTCCAAGGCCCCCTAAGAGCGATCTCCCTAAACTTCATGACATGGTTGGTATAGATAAATTCCCTTTGTGTGGATTTCTCTGTTGCTCCCCAGATTTTACCCCCGGCTTCCGGTAAGACAGCCACCTTGATATAGGGATTTTCCAGATACACGACCTTCCAATCCCTTTCTTTGCCAACAGTGCTATATTTATCAATAAAGGTATAGGGATAGAGTCGAGCTCCCCGCCCCCAAAGGCTTGAGCGGGTTAAAATAGGGACGGGATCTGGATCTCCATAGGCATATGTAAGAAGGGTCTCTGTGCTTTCTCGAATATTGGCTTTCTTTTCAGAGGCACAGTATGTCAGCACCAAAAGTGTTATCAACAGAAACACTGCCAATGACTTTTTTCTATGTATCATGGTCTTCCCCTTTCCATTTTTGCATGTCGTCTCTGAAGTTATACTTATCCCCATAAAAAAATCAATGGTCCTGATCGTTCTTGAAAAGAAACTAAGAAAATCGTGTGGATATTGCCTAAGACATTCAGGGATTGATGGCGCGACTTAGTTTGGTGTCCACTATAGTCGATTAGGATTTGTGATTGACTTCTGCACTATAATTAATATAGTTCCATTAATGAGAATTAAGTACACTGTCCCCAAAAATATTGGCACATTTATTGCTGATGATAAAGACATGAAAATCAGACATATTCTATACATTATCATTCCATTCCTCCTCCTAACGCTTCTGACATGCAAGCCAGAAAAAGTGCCCGAGCCTTACCAGCCTACTCATGCACATGATGCATACCTCCATTCTTTGAATAAGGCGAATCTCGCAGAAACGGCCTTAGGCCGAGATTGGATTACATCATCGAACAAAGCCCTTAATGAGCCCATCACAATTTCCACTCCTTTTGAGGAATTTTTCTACATAGACCCAGCAGAGGCATTTGCTGTGGGTTACCGATTTGATGCGATACGGGGCCAGAGGATCGAGGTGGATGTCGATGTTCAGGGACTTGAGATAGGTCGACTCTTTATCGATCTCTTTCGTGTTAGAGGTGTATCCTCGGAAGAGTGGGTACGCGTAGCCAGCGCCGACACAGAAGAGAACCGCTTAGAGTTCGAGCCCCGTCGAGATGCCCAATACGTTATTCGCCTTCAGTCTGAACTTCTCCGCGGGGGCCAGTGCAAGGTAACCATCAGGAATGTCGCTGCATTGGAATTTCCTGTGGCTGGTTATGATATCCAGGCTATTGGCAGCGGATTTGGTGCACCACGCGACGGAGGACGCCGCCGCCACCACGGAGTGGATGTCTTCGCTCCCCGACACACACCAGTTGTCGCGGCCTCTAGGGCTTACGTCGTGTATGTGGGGGACGATCCGACGGGAGGTCGCGTTATTTGGCTAAAAGACTCGAAACGCTCCCTGCACATATACTATGCACACCTCGAAAAGCAGGACGTTAAAAGGTACACTTGGGTGGATCCCGGACAGGTCATCGGCACGGTGGGAAACACAGGAAATGCTAGAACCACACCCCCACACCTGCACTTCGGGATGTATGAAATCGGATACGGCCCTATCGACCCCATTGATTACATAATCCAACCCAGTGGCGAACTGTCCCCTCTGACTGCCGATTTGGGAGCTTTGGGTCAATGGATGCGAGTGCAGAAGTCATCTCTAAATGTAAACATTTCTTACGAATCGCCATCTGAAAGAATCATCTCTTTAGATTCGTATTCACCCATGATGGTCTTAGCGGCTGCGGGCAAGAAATACCGTGTGCGTTTACCCAACGGAAAATCCGGATATATCCCTGCCAGCAGCGTAGAATCCATAGAGCAGACACTTGAGCATCAAGCAGTTTCATTTAGTCAGCCAATCAAGGAGTCCCCCAGAGAAGACGCAGCTGCGATAGAATTAGTCAGAGCGGGAGAGAGATTCTCCGTTCTCGCCAAATATCGGGAATACTGGCTCGTCAAAACCCGACAGGGCAACATAGGATGGCTCCAGGTCCATGAAGCTGCACCGAGCGCAAATTAAACAGGCTCAATTGTCACAATCAATATGTCATAGATCTTTTATTTTCGGAAAT
>JAGLRY010000315.1 GCA_023135995.1 Candidatus Aminicenantota bacterium
CCATCAGTGCCGTCTGTACCCCCGCTCAAAATGGCCACATTCTCCAGGCCGTCTATTGCGATCGCCGCAGCAAGAACGAACTCCTGGTTGCGCCCCCCCTTGCCCTGACCTCTAATTGTGACCGTAGTCTCTCCTCCGGATATCACGCAAGCGGGTTTGGACACAGGCTCCCCCGTCTTTAGAATCTCTTGGGCGATTGCGGCGTGGACAAGAGCGACATCCTTAGTCTCCCCCTCAATGGAAGAGGACAAAACCAGGCTGTTATACCCGAGTTCATCGGCTTTGTGCCTGGCAGCCTGAATGGCCAATGAATTGCTGGCCACGATCACATTCTGTGTTTTTATAAAGGCCGGGTCACCGGCTTTTGGCGTTTCTTCGATTATTCCCTGGCTACCCTTTTCAAAGTGTTTGTGGACGGCTTCCGGGATCTTATCCTGAATAGAATACCTGCGCAAAATGCGCAGGCAATCCGCATACGTGTTTCTGTCGGGAACTGTGGGACCTGAGGCGATGCTGTCCAGGTCGTCGCCGATCACATCAGAAAGTATTAAAGTGACCAGAGTCGCTGGATAGGCGAACCGAGCCAGCCTTCCTCCTTTGACGCGAGAAACATGTTTTCGCAGGACATTCATCTCGTGGATGGTGGCGCCACTCTCCAAGAGGATTTGTGTCAACTGCCTCTTCCCATCCAGGGAGATCCCCGCTGCCGGATAAGGCAAAAGCGCCGATCCTCCGCCCGAGATTAAACACAGAACCAGGTCCTTCTCCCCTGACTTCTCTAGAAGCTGGACGATCTCCTGGGTTCCCTTCAGGCCCGCCTCGTCAGGAACGGGATGTCCCGCCTCATTGAGCGTGATGATATCCAGGGGCAAGGCATGCCCATACTTGACATTGATTACGCCAGTTTTAATTTGATCTCCCAGAATCTCCTCTACGGCCTGCGCCATTGCTGCAGACGCTTTTCCTGCGCCAACGACAAAGACATTCTCATAACCCAACAGATCATACGATGAATTTTCAACTGTCAGCACATGATCGGTCCGGTTAAGGTATTTTTTCACAGCATTCTTGGCGTCGACCGCTCTGAGGCCCGCCTGAAATATAGCTTCGGCATCCTGTCTCAATTTATCCACAAGGTTCATTGTAGATCCTTCGGCTGACCCGTGCTGGAGAGGACATTGCTCCACAGCCTGCTATGGGGATCGATCTGCTTCCGTTTGGATACCGCCAGCGGAATCGGCACGTGCGTGAATTGATAGTTCCAGTGACCCACAAGCATATTTGTCCTTCCCGTCATGCCTGCATGCACGGCATCATGTCCCAGCACAAGGCAGAATGCCGAATCACTCGGGTTGGCGGGTACGCTGCGGATGATGTAGCTCGGGTCGATGTACTTTAAATTGACCTCACCACCGATCTTATCAAAATAGCTCTTGATCTGGCCTTTAAGGAAAATACCGACGTCTCCCAGCTTGATGTTCCCCGATGCATCCTTTTCCAGGGGCCTCTTCATCAGATCCTGTCCGGCCCCCTCCCCGACAACAATAACGGCATGCCCTCGGGCGTCCAATCTTTTCTGTAACGCCTCAAGGAATGCCTCAAGGGAGAAAGGCACCTCGGGTACCAGACAGAAATTGACATCGTTATTCGCAAGAGATGCGTATGCGGCGATAAATCCAGAGCAGCGGCCCATCAGTTTAACAAGCCCCACGCCGTTTCTCGCTCCAAGGGCCTCTGTGTGCGCACCGTAAATGGCTGTCCTCGACTCGGAAACAGCAGTCTCGAAACCGAAGGATTTCCCCACAAATGAGATATCATTGTCAATGGTTTTGGGGATCCCCACAACTCCGATATTCACCCCCCGTCGTGCAATCTCCCCGGCAATGGCTTGGGCCCCTTTGAGTGTGCCATCCCCTCCTATGGTGAACAATAGACCCACATTCATCCGTTCAAGGGTGTCGACCATTTCGGAGACATCTTGTGGCCCCCGGGAAGAACCGAGGATCGTTCCGCCCCACTTGTGGATATCATCGACCACGTCAGGATCGAGTTCCAAGGGGGTGTGTCCATATTTGTAGCTCAAACCTTCATAACCAAAACGATAGCCAAAAACAGTTTTGACCCCATAATGGTAGAAAAGGCTCATGACGATCCCTCGGATGACATCATTCTGACCCGGACAGAGACCCCCACATGTCACGATGCCACATTTGAGCTTGGATGGATCGAAATATATTTTTTCCCTTGGCCCGGCCATCTCGAAGTGCGGAGGTTCCCTTCTTGCATCTAGAAATGGCTGGATGTCTCTGAAGTTTGAGTGATAAAGCACATGATCTTTTTGACTCACAAAGGGTACCCCTGTCATGGGAGAGGGGATTCGGCATTTGCTCAAAGTCTCTATGGAAAAATCAAGGTCGTCCAAGGTCATTATATCCTCCAATCCGATCATGCTTTGCCGGCACTCCCAAGGACAGACTCATTCTTGGTTTTGATCATGGCGATCAAAGCATCCCGTGCAGGGCCAAGATACTTTCGGGGGTCAAACACTTCCGGTTTTTCGGCAAACACTCTCCGAATCGTTGCCGTCATTGCTAATCTTCCGTCGCTGTCGATGTTGATCTTGCAGACAGCCGACTTGGCCGCCCTCCGCAATTGATCTTCTGGGATGCCCACAGCATTGTCGAGTTTGCCACCGAACATGTTGATCATCTCGACATACTCGGGAAGAACTGTGGATGCGCCATGGAGCACGATAGGAAAATTCAGCAGCCGCCCCTCGATCTCTCCCAGGATGTCAAATCGAAGAGGGGGGATTTCTTCCCCTGGTTTTATCTTGAATTTATACGCCCCGTGTGATGTGCCGATCGAAATGGCCAGGCTATCGACACCCGTCTGGCTCACAAAATCTTCCACCTCTTCTGGCTTCGTATAATGGGAGACTTCCGAAGAAACATCATCCTCGATCCCGGCAAGCACACCCAATTCCCCTTCCACGGTGACATCCTTTGTATGGGCATAGTCCACAACCCGCTTGGTGAGTTGAACATTTGCGGCATAAGGATGGTGGGACCCATCGATCATGACAGAAGAAAAGCCGGAGTCGATGCAGGCTTTTGCGATTTCAAAAGTTGCCCCATGGTCGAGGTGGAGAGCAACGGGGATGTCAACGCCCAGTTCTTTTATCATGGCCTTGGCCCCGACGGCCATGTGAGGCAGCATGACAGGATGGATATACTTGATCGCACCCTCAGAACATTGAAGAATGACCGGTGACCGGGATTCCACGCAGCCGATTATAATGGCTTGGAGTTGTTCCAGGTTGTTGAAGTTGTACGCAGGAACAGCATATCCCTCTTCCATGGCCTTTCTGAACATCTCTCTTGTGTTGACGAGCCCAATATCTTTGTAGGATCTTGGTTGCGTCTTTGTCTCATTCACTGGGCTTTTCCCTGTTTTTTCACGGCTTCCATCGCTTTTTTTACAGATTCCTGATCACCGATATAATAGCTTTTTATCGGTTGTAAATCTTTATCGAGCTCATATACTAGAGGAATTCCGGTCGGAATATTCAAGTTGATGACCTCCTCGTTGCTGAGATCATCGAGATGTTTGACGAGGGCACGGAGGCTGTTTCCGTGGGCGGATAAAATCACCCGCTTTCCCTCCAGGATAGCCGGAGCGATGGTGTCCTCCCAGTAAGGAAGGAACCGCTCGACCGTATCTTTGAGACACTCTCCTAGAGGAAGAAGATGTTTGGGAAGTTTTGCATAACGCGGATCCTTTCCGGGGTAGCGCTCATCATCTTCTGTCAACAGCGGAGGGCGGACATCGTAGCTTCTTCGCCAGAGAAGGACTTTTTCTTCTCCAAATTTATTCGCTGTATCCGCTTTGTTCAAACCCTGCAACGCCCCGTAATGACGTTCATTCAACCGCCAGGATCTGTAAACAGGAATCCACATCATATCGAGCTCATCCAGAACCAGCCAGAGAGACCTTATGGCCCGTTTCAGCACCGACGTATAGGCAACATCAAAAACATAGCCCTCTTCTCTGAGAACCTTCCCCGACTCCACAGCTTCGTGGACACCCTTTTCATTCAAGTCCACATCTGTCCAACCTGTAAAAAGATTCTCTTTGTTCCATATGCTTTCTCCATGACGGAGCAAAACGACTTTATACATGGTTAACTCCTTAAAGGAATGGGATTTTTCTTCCTCAATCAAAACCGTTGATTTTTCCTTTTACCACAGGATAATTCTTGAGTCAAATCCTCAACACATGAGCCCGGCTGCTGCCGCACCTATAAGGGGGGAATCGTTGACTCGGATGAGTTCATAGGATATTCCTCTTGGCCCGAGGATCCCATCCAGGTATCCCTCAACCATACGAGAGAATCCCTTGATCTTGTAGTAGACAGACCCATCAATGTTCACACAGACGGGTTGGATCGCAGATTTCCCGCCGGAGGATTTGAGGACGGCGGCACTGACATTGAGCGCAGCAAAAAGAGCAGCCCGCTCACAAATGCCCGTACACAGATGCCGGACCAAGCCTTTATCTTCCGCGGACATCGCGCCCACACTCCGAGCGATCCCTCGAGTTGGCTCTCTCAAAATACCATCCACTTCAACCGTGGAGAGCTTTGCTCGGGATTCAATCCACTGTGTCCCTCCCCGAGAAAAGAGATCTTTCTCGGCTGCTTTTTTTAACGCCAGCAAGCACAATCCTCCGAGATATGCTCCGGAGATCATCTTCTCGAACATATACTGACCGCGATTCTCAGTCGACTCATCAAACTCGATGTCTACAGGTCCCCGCGGGCATTTACTGAAGTTGCCGGACTCTGTGTTAATCGCTTGAGAATCCTCAGGATCCAAATCCTGACATTTGGTTATGTTACGATTGTGTTCTATGTAGGCTGTGTTCGTGCCAGTTCCCAAGATAAATCCAATATAGGCGCCGTACTTTTGAGCGAAGTCAACGCTCTTCCCTGCCAGCAATGCCGCAACCGTGTCGTTGAGAAAGGAAAATTTCCGTCTGTAGCCTTTTTGCTCCAACCGGTCGAAAATGCTTTTGCCGATAAACTCACCAACAACTTCAGGCGCTTTGATCTCTTTCGTCCAGGCTAGCAGTTTGCCGTCACGGTCTGGAGATATTTCTGCAGGGTAAGAGAAACAAAATCCCACCGCATCAGCTTTATCGGCAAAGGGCAATAGGAATTCCACGAACTTTTCAAAAAACTCATTTTTATTCAATTCTCGCTCACTGCCAGGCATTTTATGCTTAGTTAAGTGGCTGATTGTGGGATTCCCGTCTACATCGAACACAACTGTTGCAACACGCAGGTTTGTCCCCCCCGCATCAATAGCAACAACAGGCTTGAAGGCGGGTACAGTTTTGTCGATCGTTATAAAAGTCGGTATCATGGCCAGCGAGCTCTTCTCTCCAGCGAGTCCCAAATCCATTTCAGACAGGAAATCTTCGAGCACAGCGTCGGGGTCGATCTGATCGACGTGCATACTTTTATCTTTCAAAAACCGGATGGCTGTATCTTTAGGTGTATTCATTTAGCTACCACGCATCCTATCACTTATCAAGTCCCTCGTTTGTCCGAATACATATGAGTTTATCCTAATGTCAGCCCAATTGAGACTTGGCAG
>JAGLRY010000316.1 GCA_023135995.1 Candidatus Aminicenantota bacterium
GCAGGGAAAAATCATGGAAGCATTTCTAAATCAGATATCCGCTGACTCAGATATCTTTGGCGATAAGAAGAGTTTGGGGGTCCAGCTTGAGGGGCAACTCTCCTAGAGTCAGGCAATCATGGCATTTGGCAAGGCTTAACCGCACAAACTCCTCTTTAAAGCCGAGAGTGATTAGAACGGCGATCTCACCCAAATACCTCTGAAGGATTAAGGGCACCCCCTGCTCATCAAAGAGAGGCTCTTCTCCCTTGAGTGATGCGCTAAACCACACCTCTGTATCGACTCTGTTGGCAAATTCTCTGAATTTCTGCAGGTCTTCAGGAGAACCCAATGAAAAATCGTATCCATCCACGATCAGAGTATCTGCGGCAAACTGCCCAAACTGGATCATTGCCTCCAGACTCTTCAAGATCTGCTCTGTGTTTGCGCCGTCTTGTTTGAAGTTCATGATGACACGGTTTTTTATGATCTCGTCATGGACCTCGAGCGCTCGCTCCAACTCACGCTTTTTTGCGATCTCCTTAAAGATGTCCTCATACCAGTTGATGATATAGTCCACACGATTGGCATACGACACATGGATCACTGGCTTGTTCTGGAACAGTTTGTCCGTGGCAATGTGGACAAGACAGGCTGTTTTTCCCACACCTTTTCGCGACGCCAAAACGCCGATGTTTCCCGTCCCCAATCCCCCTTGGATCGACTCTTCCAGGATCCTCAAGGGACTTCTCTTTATGAGCTCTGCCTTTATCATAGGATCAGACTCCTTTACTCACAGTGTTTTTATCTTTTTTTCTCATCGACTTTCGCCATTAGATCCTCAGAGATATTCGCAGGCACTTTCCCATACTTCAGGAATTCCATGGTGAACTCCGCCTTGCCCTGAGTCAGGGAACGGAGGGTTGTCGAGTAACCGAACATTTCACTCAGAGGGACCTTGGCATCAACCCGGGCAAATGTCCCATCCTCAACGGAGCTGACAATGATGCCTCGCCTTTGATTGATACTGGCAAAGATATTTCCCGCAAATTCAGAAGGCCCCTCCACAGATACCCTCATGATGGGTTCAAGAATGTGGGGTTTGGCCTTCCTGTAAGCCTGCTTGAATGCTTCCTTTGAAGCCGTACGGAAGGCCACTTCGGATGAATCGACGGAATGAGCCTGTCCATCCACAAGGGTTACTCTGACTCCCACCACGGGAAAACCGATGAGCGATCCCTTTTTGAGGACCGCCTGAAAGCCCCTGTCGCAGGCGGGGATGAACTCTCTGGGAATATTCCCGCCTTTCACTCCATCCACAAATTCATAGTTGCCCTGATCCATGGGTTCGATAAAACCGATGACTCGGCCGAATTGGCCTGCACCTCCGGTTTGTTTTCTGTGGATGTAATCAAATTCAGCTCTCTGGCCGATCGTCTCCCGGTAGGCCACCTGTGGCGCCCCCGTCTCCACCTCCACACTGTACTCCCGCTTCATCCGCTCCACATAGACATCCAGATGGAGCTCTCCCATCCCCTGGATGAGTGTCTGGTTCAGTTCAGGGTCGACATGGGTTCGGAACGTGGGGTCTTCCTTTGTGAACCGCTGCAGGGCTTTGGCCATATTATCGGACGCCTTACTGTCCACCGGAGTCAAGGCTAGAGAGATCACAGGATCAGGAACATAGATGGACGACATCGTATAGTTGAGCCCTGGCTTCACGAACGTGTCCCCAGAGGCACAGTCGATCCCAAAAAGCGCCACAATATCCCCCGGACCAGCCCCCTCGATATCCTTCATGCTGTCTGCGTGCATCCGGATCAGCCGCCCCACCTTGAGATTTTTCTGAGAGCGTGTATTGGTCAGCACATCTCCTTTTTCGAGACTCCCCTGATAGACCCGGATGTATGTCAATTGACCGTACTGCCCTTCTTCCAGCTTGAAAGCAAGTGCAACACTGTCCGCATCCGGATCTGCCAACAGTTTCACCTCCTTTTCCCCGTGGTCAAGGTCGATGGCAAAGTTTTCGATCTCGGATGGATCCGGCAGATATTTGACGACTGCATCCAATAAGGGTTGAATCCCCTTGTTCCTGTAGGCAGATCCCATAAAAACCGGTGTCAGACTGTTCGATATGGTTCCTCTGCGCACAGCGTCGATTATGAGCTCATCCGTCACGCGTTCCTCGAATATCGCCTCCATCAATTCCTCTGAAAACATGGAGACGGCTTCCAGCATTTCCTCACGCTTCGATTCCGCCTCGTCCTGCGAATCTGAAGGGATGTCCTCAACCCGAACGATCTCCCCTGAAGGGCCATCAAAATAGAGTGCCTTCATTTGTATGAGGTCTACGACCCCCTCATGTTTTGCTTCAAGGCCTATGGGTATTTGCATTAGCACGGCATTACGCCCCAGTTCTTCAACCAACTGGTCTTTGACTTTATACGGATTGGCGCCGATCCGGTCGCACTTGTTGATGAAAGCGAGGTTTGGGACCTTATAGCGCTTAAGCTGGCGGTCCACCGTATACGATTGCGATTGAACCCCGCCCACAGAACACAGGACCAGGATGGCTCCATC
>JAGLRY010000317.1 GCA_023135995.1 Candidatus Aminicenantota bacterium
CCCATTCCACGTTTGTGGCTGCCGATGCGATTGTGATCCCCCTCTCCTTCTCCAGGTCCATGGAGTCCATTGTGGCCCCCACTCCATCTTTCCCGTGGACTTCATGGATCCTGTGTATCTTTTTGCAATAGAACAGGATCCGCTCTGTCAGAGTGGTCTTACCAGAGTCGATGTGCGCACTGATACCGATATTCCGTAGTTTCTTCAACTCTATCTTCATGAGGTTCTAACCTTTACAGCTAAGGGGCCATCGAAGCGTCTCAATGTTGTTAGGCGATGTAAAATGGAGGAGTATACCCAAATACATGTATGAATTCAATCCCTAAATAGAATATTATAAAAGAAAATCGGACGCAACACCATTTTATGTAGGGTCCGTTCCCCGAACGGACCGAGAAAGAACTGCTGTCCCGTTGCTCGTTTTCGCAATCTCCAATTGGGACACTCGAATATCATTCATCACGGATTTAGGAATGCCTCCTCATCGAAATCCGAAACATCCATTTCCATGTTTTATCTTGCACTCGGACTAATCTATCCTGAGCTATTTTTTTTCTTCGAAAGATGTATGTATAATACAAGCATGTTGGCGCATGATTTTCAACAGAAAACACACGCTTTCGATCGGGGAGGAGAAGTATGATTCACACTATGTTCCAATACACCATCCGGAAAGACAAGACCGCCGAAGCCAGAAAAGCCATCGACGATTATGTAAATTCCGTGTATGACCACGAACCAGGAGTTTTGAGCTTTGACGTCTACTGCACCAAAGACGACCTCACGTATATACACTTGGTCACCTGCCAAGATGAAAAGGCTAGAGAAACTTTCGAGAATGCTCCCTATAGAGTTAAATACATGGAGGCCTTTTTCGAGTACTGCGAGACTATCTTGCAGGGTAAGGAATTGAATCTGATTAAATCAAAGAGATCGTAAGGGATCAGTCACACTAATACGTCATATTAATTTTTTAGTGTTGAAGAAAACAAAAAAAAGCTCTAAGAGATATTCAGACGATGTTCCGTCTTAAGGGAGGGGATTTACGGAGGCGGGAAGGTATAAAGGCGGGAATTAAAAACGGGGGGATCAAAAAAATGTTAAGGGATTGGCTGACTCGGATCGAACATATTATCCTTGTCAACCAATCCCTAGGTTTGATGTCACATCTTCTCATTTTTCCATCCAGGTAAGCTTAGACACTTCTGGTAATGGGACGGTGTGAAGGCACATCAGCTTTAGCCAACCAGTTGGTGATGATCTCATAGCCGGCCTGTTTTCCTACTTTGACCATATCCACAGCGGGTGCTGAAATCAAACTGAAAGCAATCAAGCTGATGACAACAGCCACCAAAAGGATCAGTGCTTTTTCTCTTAATCTCATTTTATTCTCCTTGTTGATTTTTTCTTTCATCGGTCTTGCCACCTTCCTATAAAGCAATAAGCGTGCCAACTTTTATCTTCAAGGGGAAACAAACGAAATTTTGAATAATTTCCGAAATATTTTGTCCGCAGGCAGAACAAAAGATGTCCGCTATCGGACAGCCTGTACTCC
>JAGLRY010000318.1 GCA_023135995.1 Candidatus Aminicenantota bacterium
GAATTCTTCCTGGAGACGCTTGTACAAAACCAGCGCTTCTTCGGTCTCCCCTTTTTTCTCGTGGGCGTGGGCCTTGTGAAACAGGACCGCATCGAGAACGTACTCTTTGGGATTCTTCTCCTCCAATTTTCCATAGAGGGCGATGGCATTGTCATAATCATTCTGACTGATATAGACTTGCCCCATCAGATCCTGCGCCTGGTAATAGACCAGATCCTTTTTGCCCTTGGACATCTCATTCAGATAAGCCGTTACTTTGGCAAAATCCTCCTTTTCGAACCAGTATTTCGCCAGCTCCAGATATCCGATGCGCGAGAACCTCCCCTTCCCCGCCAGCTCCTCAAGCTCCACGATCTTCTCTGGATTCTCTCTGATTTCGGAACTCAACGTCAAGATCTGGTCCAGGGCTTGGTTCTCCTTTTTCATTTTCTGTGCACCGACCACCTGAACGACGATGAATGCCAAAATCAAGACCAGGACTCCGGCACCGGCGATGGAAATCTCTCTTTTGTGCTCTCCCGAGAACTCGACGATATTGGTGACGGTCATTTGAAATTTATCTTCCTTGAGATGCTTTTTCGTTGCTCGTTTCATCTTAAAACTCCTCTAATTATTCTCCTGTAATGTTAATCGCTGCTCATGTCTGCTCTTTTGACAGACGTTTTGATTATACCAAAATCCTCTCCTTCCTGCATTATTCTTATAAAATGTTTATCCCTTTTGGAAAAAAATCACCCCCAATTTCACCCTAAGAGGCGATTTATATTGAAAAATTTTTCTGACACACTGATAATGCCTTGTTGGGCTGGCTGGGCAGGGCGCCAGCAGAGATAGAATCTTGCATCTCGGTTTATGTGGGATTCCTCAACAGCCAGCATTTTTTTTATCTTTTTTCGCATCCCAGTATTCCATTTTGGTACGTCCAGTGCGACTAAATTGATGACCTTACGTTGCTGGCTGAGTAAGGTCCCTCCTGAGCAACCAAACCCTGGCTTAATCCTCACAGCCAGCTTTCTATCTACCTCCCGAAGTTTCTAACACAAGCAGCGTTTTTTCTTTTTCCAAGGGAGTGGCTGAAAATGTGGGAGGTGGCTGGCTGTTTGGGGGGAAAAAAGCAAAAGGGGTTATGGTGTGGGTGAGGCTTGCCCAGCCAGCACAACAAGCACCCCTAAAATCGCACAGAAAGCCCTAAAAAACAATCACCTCAAGAGGTGATATTAGGGGTGAATTTTCTATTCAGATCACAGTTTAGGGAAACCAATAGGGCCCTATGGGATGTCCGACATAAACACCCCCGCGCGGATATGGACCATACCAGGGACCGGGGTATGCAATACCAACACCCACGGTGACATGTCCGGGTTCACAACTAACGGAAAAAACGAGTAATCCGATTATGATCATTGCCAACAAAATGCTTGCCATTGTTTTCATTGTCTTTGTCCTTCCTAATCCTTGAATGGATACTTTTGGAGGGCGATCACAGCACCGGTCGGGTCTGCGACGATGGCCACACTTCCATTTCGAATGTCTTTTCCTGGTGCCAAAATCACCATGCCTCCCAAAGGTTTAACCTTTTTTACGATGGCCTCCGGGTCTTTGACCTTGATGTAGGGCAGCCAGTTCGGTTTAACATTTTTCCACGGGATGGTGAGCATACCGGCATATCCCTTTTCGGCTTTCCTGAATATATAGTAAGGAACATTAACTCCAGAATCGTATTTCTCTGTCGAGTAATCCGCGATTTCTTCATAGTAGGCGGATGACGCCTCGGCATCGTTCGTGAAGAGTTCGGTCCAGATCCAAACGTGGTTTAATTTCTCTTCAAGAGTTTCAATCGGTGGATCCCCACCATAGGACTTAAACAAGACGACAAGAGCCCCTTGAGGGTCGGCCACGACGGCGGTTCGGCCTCTGGCCTCAAACTCAAAGGCCTCGACGAGAACTCTACCTCCGCTCTTCTTTGTAATATCCACAGCACGGTCCACATCGGGGACAGAGAGATAACTCAACCACTGTTCTCCATCGATCTCTTTCGCCTTCTTAGAATAAATGATCCCACCAATGGGTGTGCCGTCAGCTTTAATGATCGTATAGGCGGTATCATCCTTACCCGCTCCCTCGAATTCCCAACCAAAAAGCCCCCCATAGAACTTCTTCGCACCGGCAACATCACTGGTTATAAGGTCGTACCAGACAAACTGGCCCGTGATGTGAGTGTTCGTGGGGGGAGCTGTCACTGGAGGAACAATGACCCTGGTCGTCGTGCAAGCGCTGAAAAAAACCAGGATCAGCAGCATGAACAACAGGTTTTTCTGCATAACTTTCATATTCATTCAATCTCCCTTCAATTCATTCGTCTAACCTGGATTATTCATAAAAAATGTCGATACTTATTATAACTGAAGCAATTTCAATAATTTACTTTATTCTTCAAGCAAATCAATCTGTCAATTCCGTTTTCATAGTCCTTATTATTATAATCGACATTTTTTATGAATAATCCAGGCTAAAAAATCATTAATATTTATTTATACCAAATTTATAGGGAAATAGGAATAGGAGCGACAATAAAAACTACCCTTCGGGCGACCCGACCTAACCAACCAAACTTCATGGGCCACTTCCTCGCCGCTGCAGCGACCTCGACTCGTGAATAATCCAGGCTGAATAGAAGAACCAATTTATGGACATTACGTATAAATGAAACGAGGGACATCCATAAAGTGAGACTCGGAGCCTTAAAAGAGGGACATCTAAAAATACAGAAAGATCATATTCATGTGACATTGATGTGACATTGATGTGACACATTAGACTTCAACATGTGTTTAATCAATTGAAAGCAGCTCAGACATGAAAGATATAAAATCCAAAAAAATATTCAGCCTTGAAATTGAAAATAGAGTGACTCACGAAAATAAACTTAAATCAAAGGAGAATCCAATGAAGACAGAAAAGAGATTGGTTTTATTTGGCCTCGTTTTTCTTTTTGCTATGGGCTTCACATCTATGAGTTATGCCGATAGTGCCATCAAAGGCTTTACCCTCAAATTGGGCGGCGGTGCAGGGTCATGGAACGGCAGCGATTTCAATAATTTTTATTTGGACTTCAACATGAGGATGAACAACACAGCGGGGCTAGTTACAGGGGCAGACCTGAATGGCCAGATCAAAGAACTGAACCACGGACCTGATTTTGAAGGGGAATTTATCATCGAACTCCCCAATAATTTTGCTCTGGGAATCGGTGTGGGGTACATGGTCAGAACGGGTGATGATTCAGTTGAATTGTCCCTGTTTGGAGTGAGTAATTCGATAGGAATAGAGACTCGATTCACGGCTATTCCTATTACTCTCAACGGATACTTCAATCTGCCGTTGGGTGCCAAAACAAAGGCTTACATAAAAGCGGGCGTCGGATATTATATCGGAAAAAGTACATACTTTGTACGGCAAGAGACGAGGATCCTGGGACTGCCTCCATTATGGCAGGAAGATGAGGGCGACGCCTCGAGCAGCGATTTTGGTTTTCAGGGTGGTGTGGGCATCGAATTCAACCTGTCCGAGACTGTGGCCCTATTCTTTGAAACCGTGGGACGGTATGCCAACCTGAAAAACTGGGAAGGGCAAAATCGATACAACGACTTCCTTGGAGCTTCAGAAACCGAATCCGTGGACTGGTATTATGCCGAAGAGTATGATGACACAACCCGAGTGTGGTACAGGACCGTACAGATCTTAGACGAAGAACCGGCGGGGAGCTACCTCAGAAATGTGCGGAAGGCTGAGATCAGTTACTCGGGAGTATCGCTTCGCTTGGGCATAAAGATCACTTTCGGGAAGAAATAGACCGCAAGTTCTTTTCAATAAGATCGATCTGAGCGCGGAGGTCTTTGAGCTTTTTCTTTTCCGCATCCACCACATGGGAAGGGGCACGGTTTAAAAACTTCTCGTTGTTGAGATTCGATTCGGCTTTGGTGGCGTCTATGAGCAGTTTTTCCTTTTGTTTTTTTAGTCGCTGTTTCTCCTGATCGGGGTCGATCACACCAAGCACATAGATCTCAAGGTCGCCGACCACTTGGATGGCGGCTGTTGCAGGGCGCTTGACATGAGGGGAAATGTTGAGTGAGTCGATCCCCCCCAAGTGCAGAATGAGGTTTTTTTGACGTAACAGAACGTCTGCGCTATCACCGTCGGCCTTGATCAGGGCATCGATGTCTTTGCTAGGAGGGATCTGATAACGGGAGCGGAGGTCGCGGATGGAGCGGATGACCTCTTGGATGAGGGCAAAATCGGCTTCGACCCGTTCGTCGATCCAATCGGGTTGCAACTTTGGCCACTCTGCAGAGATCAGGAGCTCAGATGAGGCGATCGGCTGATCCAGGCCTCTGACCGGGCACTGGATGTGAAGACGCTCCCAAAGAACCTCTGTGATGAACGGGACAAAGGGATGGAAAAGCCGCAGCACCTGATCGATCGCAAGAGATAGAACCGAACGGGCCACTGGAGCGGACTGTTCGTCTTTGAAGCGTGGTTTGATGAATTCCAGATACCAATCGCACAGCTCAGACCAGAAGAATTCTCTGGCCGCACCGATCGCGGCAGAGGGATTGTAGGCGTAGAGCTGCTCTGTGATCCTGGCGATCACTTTAGACAACCGGGAGAGGATCCAGCGGTCCTCGGCTTCCAATCGGTCGCTTGAGAGGGGCGAGAACGCGTGTTCCCCCAGATTGATGAGGGCAAAACGGGCGGCATTCCAAAGCTTTGTGCAGAATGCACGGCCCACGTCGAAGCGCTCGCTGAAGATTTTGGCCATCGGGAGGTCGGGCATTGTGCCCAACACATCAAATTCCTTTCCTGTTTCCGGGCAGATGTATGTGAATATCGTCTGGCCGTGTTTGGCTGTGGCTAGGTCCACCAGGTTTCCGGTGAATGGAGAAACAGCCTGTACAGGAAGGCGGATGTCTTGGGTACCGGTTTGCATGTCGCAGAGCACGTATCGCATGGCGTCGGCGCCGTATTTTTCGATGATGTCCTCTGGGTCAATGCCGTTGCCCTTGCTCTTGCTCATACGCTCGCCCTTGCCGTCCTGGATGTTGGCATGGATAAAACAATCTGTAAAAGGAATATCTCCCAGGAGAAAAAGCCCCATCAGTTGCATCCGGGCCACCCAGAGCGTGAT